>JANLWR010000525.1:0-6143 GCA_031364625.1 Deinococcales bacterium
CCTCTATCACAGCTTCTCGCACAGCTTCTTGAGTCTCAATTTTGGGTGTTAATTGTGGTATCGATTCTGGCGTTGATTGTGGCTTTGATTGTTCTATTTCTGTTTCAAATCTCGAGGTTTGAACTTCAGCAGGCGTGATAATTTCAGCAATGACTTTAGGAATTTCAATTGCATCTCGAGCAACCACTGCTGGTTCAAAAGCAGATTCAATATGATTTTCCAAGCCTGCATTTTCGTTTGACTCCAGAGCAGCGCTTGCTTGGTTTCCAGTCTCTCGCAAAATGGTTGGCTCGAGTTGACGCTGGGATTCTGGCACGATTTTTTGCGTCTCACTGGGTGCTTGGCTGTTGCTCGAAGTTAGCGGTTGAGCGGCGCGTTGCTGCAAAATTTCGCTGGCTCGAGCTTGGGTTAAAGGTTGGTTTTGATTTGATTGTGGGTTCTGAATTTTTTCTGGTTGTATCACTTGTGGTTCATTTATTAAATTATTCGTATTTTGAACAGTTTGTGTCTCAACAGGTTTAATCAACTCTGCTGTAACTTCGTTCTGTTCTACAACTCGAGCTTCTTCAGGGCTTAACACCTGCGAATTCCCAACTTCGCCCGTCTCAACTCGAGGTGCGACAATACCTTCAGGCACAATGTTTTGGGTACTCGCTCGAGGTGAAACGTCAGGGGGTGTCGTTTCACCCGAGCGCACAGACAGCGCGACAACAGGGCGTGAATCTGATGCCGCAGATGACTCGCGGCGATCAAGGATTTCTCGAGCACGCGCAGGCTCGAGTTTGGTTGGTGCTTGAAATGTTGGTTCAATCTGCGCTGAATCCTCGAGTTCGGGTAATGCCTCAATAGTTGATGCTTGAGTCTCTAAGCTCGAGCCTGCTTGTGGCTCAAAGCCAGGAAGTTCTGAGGCAACAAGATTCGAGTCAGCAACCGCCGTTTCAAGCGCTGGTTGGGCGACTTCAAATGAACGCTCGGTTTCAAAAACCTGTGAAGTAAAGTCAGGAATTTTGACGGCTCGAGCATTTCGTAGCGGTTGAACTTTGGCGTTCGTAGGGACTTGCACCGCTCGAGAACGGTTTGATTCAGTCTTTTTTGGGGTCAATCCAAGCAATCTTAAACCGGGAGCATCGGTCATTCGCCAGGTCAACGCATGATGCGTTAACACGCTGCGCATAAAATCGCGGCGGGCTTCGAGGCGTTGTCTGAAGCGGTTGACGAGGGCGTTACTCATGGTTTCCTAAATTCTTGATTACGATGCGAGCTGCATTCCACGGTGGACAAATTCAAAGGTTTCGATTGCCGACGTGTTGCCGCTGGCTTGGTACTGTGCCCCAGTCCATTTGATCGGCACGGCTTCCAGAAAATTCCAACGCTGCACAGGGTTGCCTTCCAAGTCGTACATCACCACAGAAATATTTTTGCGTTCAATTTTTCCTTGCGAAACATCCATCACCCATTTTAAAAAATCTTGCGATTTGGTCATGCCTTGCTTCAAAGTGATATTTCCAATTTTGCTTCGTCCAATAAATTTGTGAACATATTCGTTGTTGCCGCCCTCGTTAAAATCTTCGGTCGTGACCTCGACCGACAAGCCACTGACTTCGGTAAAGACAGCCTCTTTTTTGCTGTCAATCTCGATGTAAAATCGGTTGTTGCCGTAGACTTCATCCATTCTTTCACCTTTGCTTTGAACTTGAGCCTCGAGTGGTTTGACCTCTGGCTTTTTGCAATCTAATATCCTCGAGCATCAGTTTGTAAACCTTTTGCGCCAGGGTTTCGATATCCACGGCATCTGATTTTGGACTTGAAGAATTCGGGGCATCTTCGGGCATGGGTTATTCCAGTTCGGGTTTGGCTTGAGAGAGGTCGAGGGCAAAACGGGTCGCACATTTGGGGCACTGGGTTTCGATGATGTTGCCCGAGTCGTTCACGCGCAGGTACATGTCTTGAAGGTAGGAATAATCGCTAGCGAATAAGTCTTCAATGATCTCGCTTGACACCGCAGGCAGTGTTCCAAGTTTGGTCACGACCCTGGCAAGCATCAGCAAACCCAAGTACAATTCGTTGGTCTTCACCCTGGGGTCGTTCAATGGTTCGATTTCGTCTCTGGCGGTGGCGAGCCGCATGATGCCTTTGCGGTGCAAATTTCCTTCGGGATCAACGTAACCCCTGGGCAGTAAAAACTCGAATTCGGTTTGCAGCATGAAATACCTTGTCAATCAAAGATGTTCGAGCCATGATTCTCGAGAATTCGCCCCACAAAAACCTGTTTCTCTCTCGAGGAAAGTCGGTTCTTGCGGGGCTTCTCGAGGTAGCTTATTTGGTGCGGGTCATGCCGGTGTGCTGAATCGTCAGGCTTTCGACTGAGATTTCGTTGGATTTGGCGTCCAGTTGCGGGAAGCCGAGTTTTGATGGCCAAGCCTCTTTGATTTCCCAACGGGCGACTTCGTTGTGCTCTTGGTCGTAAGCCACCAGCGAACCAGTGACCCTGGCTTCTTTGATTTTGCCCTCTTCGACTTTTTTAAACCAATCCCAGAGCGCCATGCTGTCGGTCAGACCGCGTTTTAGTTCCAAAGCGGTGTGTTTAAAATTGCCTGGAATGGCGCGTTGAATCACGAAGCCTTTTTCGCCAACTTCTTTGGTCATGATGGTTTCGACTTCGCCACCACCACCCGAGACGCTTTGAAACCAACCTTCTCGTCCTCCACCAAAATCAACACCAAACATTGCTGCATTGATTGGATCTTTTGCGGTATCCGCCATAAACTACTCCTTTCAAAAATTGCGATTGAGTTATTGCTCGAGAATTGATTGTTGCCGATTAAACGTTGGTGCTTTCAGAATATTGTTGGAAGCGGTAGATCACAAACTCGGCTGGCTTGACTGGGGCAATACCAATTTCGACCACCAGTTGACCGCGATCACGAACATCTTGAGGGTTGAGTTCGGCGTCGCATTTGACGAAAAACGCTTGGGCGGTGGTCGTGCCAAACAATGCGCCGTCGCGCCACGTGCCGGTCAAGAAGGCGCGAATGTCGCGCTTGAGGCGCTCCCAAGTGTTCAGGTCGTTTGGTTCAAAGACGACCCATTGCGTGCCGCGTTCAATCGATTTTTCGACGTAATTGAACAGACGACGCACGTTGATGTAACGCCATTGCGGATCGCTCGAGAGGGTACGAGCACCCCAGACGCGCACGCCCATGCCCGTAAAGCTGCGAATGCAGTTGATGCCGCTTGGATTCAAGGTGTCTTGTTCGCCTTTGGTGACTTGGATTACAGGCTCGAGTACACCACGGGCGATTTCGTTGGCTGGGGCTTTCCAGACGCCGCGTTCGGCATCGGTTCTTGCCCAGACGCCTGCCATGTGACCACTCGGCGGAATGGCAATCGGGCGTCCGGTCAGTGGATCGTCAACTTTGACCCAAGGGTAGTACAGGGCGGCGGCTTTGGAATCAAAGTTGGACTCGCGCTCGCGCCACTTTTTAACGTCTTGCGGTGACAAATCTGGCAGTGGGTCAAGAATCGCCATGCGTCCACCGACGCGTTCACAGTGGTTCATCATGGCAAGCTGCACGGCTTTGACGCCGTCCTTGTCGATCATGCCTTGCTGGTATGCCGCCATTAAATCTGGGGCGCAAAGCATGGTGACATCTTCGGCAACCTCGAGTCCCTCAAGACCAGAACGGTCCGAGACATCGCCGACGAAATGACTGGACTGCACCATTGGCATGGCGGTCATTTGATTGGCTTTAATAACGTATGTGCCCACTTCTGGAGCGCGTTCGGCGAGGCTGCCCGCCGTTTTTTCTTCGACAATCGTGATGATCTGGCTGGTGGCAATCGCTTCGGCGAGGGGCTTGGATTTTGCACCCTTGCCACCTTTGCCAAGAATCACGTTGTCAAAAGTTTCTTCGCTGCCACCCATCTTGATTTTTAAAGTAAATGCACCCTCGTCGCTGTCTTCGCTTGGTGGGCGGGTGACTTCGACTTGAATGTCGCTCGAGGCAGAACCTTTGGCAGAAATCGTCAGGCTGGGAATGGCTTTCGAGGCACGGCTGGGCAATTGTGCGCTGGCGGCAGCCTCGTCTTTTTTGCCGCTGGTTGGCACGACCCGCGTGACGTAACAACGCGTGCCACCGTTATTGAAATAACCGTAAATCGAGTGCGCCAAGTAAGAACCGCTCATATACGGGTTGCGCTTGCCGCCCTCCTCGAGCGTGCCGAACGTATCGACGTACTGCGACCAACTTGTAATCAGCATGGGTTTGTTGGCGGGACCGCCAGGCGCAAAACCAACGAATGCCGCCATTGCCGTGCCAACACCCTCAATTGGGCGCGGACCTGCATTGACCTCCTCAACGTAAATTCCTGGGGATAAATACTCGGGCATACGACTCCTTTCTCTCTTTCCTGCATGAATTTAAAATACATTTTTGGATATGAAATTCTAACCACTTTTGACTCGAGGTTGCAGCTCTCACCTGAAGGATTTGCGCTTCATCACCTGAAGGATTTGCGCTTCGTCAACCGAAGAAATAAAAATTGAGTGTCTGTGTTTTTTTGGTTTACAAAACAATGGCAACACCAAAGGTTGCCGAACAACCATTTAGAATGCGAAACTATTTCCGTACAGGCTCGAGTTTACACGAGAACACCAACAACCCCTCGAAATGTCTAACTTATTTCGTTGGGAACGCGTAAATTTTGGTCGGTTAAATTTTCTGGCATCAGACACGTCCCTTAGTGAGTCTGGTTAACTTCTGAACAAAAAACCCAAAGCCAGACAGCAATTTTGCCTTGTTAGATCAATTTTGTACGTCAAACGCATAAGATAGAACTGGTTTTTAATATCTCGAGCCGATTTGAATAGATTCACTTCAAGCACGCATCTTGAGGAAATCCCAGACGTTGCCAGCACATCCAAAGCGGCAAGCCTGCTAAAGTGAACCTAAAACCTTGCGCTTGAAGCTTTCAACTTAAAACTGGTGAACACCGCAACAAGGGGTAGCAAATGAACGATTTGGTGGGCAAAACATTAGGTCATTACCGACTCGAGGGTGAGCTGCGCACAGGCAGCACCGGGCAAATGTTCAGGGGGGTTGATACCCTTAATTCGCGCCCAGTGGCGATTAAAGTCTTACAATCCAACGGCTTGGTCGGCAATTTAAGACAGGAATTTGTTGGTAAAATTCGTCAACTTGGGGCGTTAAAACACCCACACATTGTCGAAGTGTATGAGGTTGGCGAAGAGAACGACAATGTTTTCTTGGCGATGGAATTTATTTCGGGTGGGTCACTGTCTACTTTGCTGCAACGCAACACCCGCGCCAACACGCTGCTCGAGTTACCCGTTGCCTTGGGTTTGATGTACCAAGCCGCCGATGCGCTGTCTTTTGCCCATAAAAACGGCGTGATTCACGGCGATATCAACCCCGAGAACATGCTGGTCAACTCGCAATCGGGCACAGGCTCGAGGGCGTACAACCTTAAAGTTGGCGATTTTGGGCTGTCCAAACTGAGCGCCGACCGTGCGATGTCGTTTGACGATCTGGTCATCGGCTCGCCGGCGTACATGTCGCCAGAGCAATGCCAGGGTTTGGCGCTGACCGCCGCCTCGGATTTGTACTCGCTCGGCATCGTGGTTTACGAAACCCTGACCACCGTACTGCCATTTGAAGTCAAAAACTTGGGCGAAGCCGCGATCAAGCATTTGTACTCCGCGCCGCGCTCCCCCAGGGAAATCCGTCCCGAGATTCCTGAAGAACTCGAGGGACTGATCATGCGGCTGCTGGCAAAAAACCCGAATGACCGTTACGCCAGCACCGACGAGGTTCGTGACGCGCTGCAAGGGATTCTCGAGCGCATCGAACCCCAAGGACCGACGCCCACGCTGGTCTTGCCCAATGTCGGCAGCGAACCCAAACCGCCAGTCATTGCCGCACTACCGGACACTTCCGAATCGACGCGGATTACCCTGGCAGATCAGTCAGGACGGATTATAAAGGTCTTGACCGTACCCAGTGAAGGTTTACGTTTTGGGCGCACCGATCAAAACGATGTGCAGCTCGATTCGGAAATGGTTTCGAGGTATCACCTGCGCATCGACACCCAGGCACAACGCATCGTCGTGACCGACCTCGCCG
>JANLWR010000530.1:0-1675 GCA_031364625.1 Deinococcales bacterium
CGGTGCCACCACCCACCGTGAAGGTTGTTCCAGGAATGACTTTTTGGGTGCTTGCAACGGCTGGAGGGTTGGCTGTTGCCACGATGGTAACGGTTGTGTCCGTGGTCAACGCCCCTGCTGGAAAGGTCACGCTGGCTTTGGTATCGCTCGAGGTGACAGTGCCACCACTGGCGCCAATGGTGGTGACTGGTGGCGGTGTGATTGGGTCTGGACAGGCGACCAGAAGGCTGGCGAGCAATGGAATGGCGAGCAATAATTTTTTCATAACACCCCTTCAGCCTCGAGCAACCTCAAGACAACATGAGTTTAAAAATCGAGCGTTACACTTGCCGTAACACTTGCGGTTTGGTTGTGATGTAGTGCAAAGAATCGAATCAAATTTGCTCGGCAAATTGGATTCTGCTCACTCGAACGCCCGTAATTCGTTGGGGATTTCACCCGTTTCGCGCTCGAAAACATTTTTTGCCTTTAATAAAACCTGTTCACTTCGGAACGCATCGTCTTTAATGACCGCCAAGTACCGCTCGAGAATCCCAAGGTCAAGCGGTTCGAGGTGATGGAGTTTCTCGAGCAAATTCGCGTTTGGGGTTTCAAAGCTGGTTTTCAGGGCTGTATCACGGAAGCGTTGCCACAATTGCGCCCGTATGATTTCGACATCGGGAATATCAATACCCGTTAAAAAATCACCCTTGTACCAACCGAGCGCCGCATCAAAATCGAGGCGCTCGAGTGACTCGAGAAAGAACACCACATCGGCTTTTAAATCGCGCAGTTCGTACATGCCGCCCAGGCTGAAAATACTGGTGGCATCACCGAGGGTGTCACGAAGGCGTTTGAGGGTCACGCGAAATTTCCCCTCGGTACTTTCATCGCCGGCGTCGTCTTGCCAGAGGGTGTCAATGATTTCGGCTTTGGATATTTTTGGTCCGTCTTCACGCAGGTAAGCAACCAGCAAGACCGCCAGCAAATCTCGGGTTTTGCTGGCTTTCCAAGGACTGATTTTACCGTCACGTTCGAGGGCAAAGCCGCCAAGGGTTTGTAATATGCAATGTTTGACCGACGCTGGGCTGACCGGTTTGGATTCGACTTGCGCCCAGGTATCGGCAAACAACGCCTTGAGGCTCAGCAAATGACCTCGAGCGTCCAGTTCCAGCAGTTTTTCTCTGATTTCTCGAGCATCCTCAAGTTCATTGCGGCTCAGATCGAGCGCGATTTGTGCCTCGAGTGATAAGACCTTGTTTTGTCCAGTGCCCGCAAAATCTATCGCCTCTAAAAAATCACTTTGGGCTGGTTGGGTCAAGCCTAACTTCAATCTGGTCAAACCGCGCAGCAAACGCAACTGGGCGCGGTAGGTGTCATGGTTTTCTGGGTTTTCGGTCTGCTCGAGCAAAAGAAGGGCTTGTTCAAACCGTCCTGAGAGCAGGGCAATCCGAATGCGTTTAGGATTTTTCTGAATATGAAAAACGGTTTGAGGGGCGTGAATCAACGAAAGCGCCGTTTCTAAGTTGCCTTTTAAGGCTTCCAGATGCGCGTAATCCAGAGCGCCGTCAGATTCGCGTTGATCCAATACTCGAGACTGCTGATGGTAAGACAGTGCCAAATCCAGCGCCCCACTTTGCCATTCCAGATCGGCTAAACAAGCCAGCGCGGCGGCTTCAACCCGTACCTCTTTTGC
>JANLWR010000581.1:0-1692 GCA_031364625.1 Deinococcales bacterium
TCAAGGCTGGATGCTGCGTGGGCTTTGACATCAGCGATGAATTTATTGAACAGGCACTAGCCCTAAACACAGCCGCAAATCAAGATGTCGAGTTTGTTCGGGTGAATGTGCTCGAGATTCCAGAAACTTTCAATGCACAATTTGATTTGGTGTACATCACGATTGGCGCATTGGGTTGGTTGCCTGATTTAAAGGTTTTTTTGCAGACCATCTCGAGGTTACTGAAAACTGGCGGCAACGTCCTCATTTACGAAATGCACCCAATGCTCGACATGTTTGACGGTGATGAGAACGTCAAACAGAACGCTCTCGAGTTAAAGCATTCGTATTTTAAAACCACGCCTTACGTCGAAACGGGTGGTTTGGATTATTACGGCGGCAAAAGTTACGAGTCCAAAACCATGTACTGGTTTCATTACAAACTCTCTGATTTGATTGGCGGTTTGATTCGTAACGGTTTGCAAATCACAGCGTTTGACGAATTCGATTACGATATTTCTGCCGTTTTCGCCCATCTTGACGCACTCGAGATCAAACCGCCGATGTGCTATATTCTCGAGGCTCAAAAACGTGACTGAGTTTAATCCCAAACGATTTTGAGTTTTGGCAAGTGCGCCGTGTAAGCCCGAATATTAATGTCTGAGCTGACCAAAATAAGATTTTCATGCAGTGCCTGAGCGATAAGCGCACGGTCAAACGGGTCACGGTGCATCTGCCCTGGGCGGTCTGCGCGTTCAATCAACGGCACTGCTTTCAACTCGAGCGCATGGGCACTGCTGAACGGTAAGTCCCGCATTTGATATTCGAGAATCCGTTCATGGTATTCATTTAAGAAGTCGGTCACTTCAGCCCAGTTGCCAAGTTGGTGTTTGATCTGCGTTTCCCAAGCGTTGATGCTTGAGGCGTAAATCTGGCTGTTCGGGCGGCTGAGCAACTCAAAGGTTTTTCGTGGAATCAATTTTGGACTGAAATCAAGCCAATGTAAAACGTGGGTGTCAAGCAAATACGCACTCAAAACCAATCCTCGAGTTCTGTATCTGTGAGTGGACGAGTGGCTTCGTGTATCTCTCGGGCGCTGAGTTCACGGTCATGAAGTCCAAACTTGCGCCGCTTGGATTGATTTGCGGGACTGAGTTTGGCAACTGGTTTGCCGTGTTTGGTGATGGTGATTTCTTCGCCAGAATTGACACGTTCGATCAAAGCCGAAAGATGGGTTTTGGCTTCATTTAGACTGATGGTCATAAGCACCTCGGGTAATCTGGTTGATTTTAACTGAATTCAACCAATTTTTCAAGGTCATTCGGAGGCGAAACCATGATAGAAATTGTGGATTACAAACCAACTTGGACAGCGGAATTCCTCGAGATTGGCTTAAAAATCTGTGCCGCACTGGGTTCTAACGCTTTGGCAATTCATCACATTGGTTCGACCAGCGTGCCAAATCTGGCAGCCAAAGACGTGATTGACCTTCAAATCACGGTCGCAAAACTCGAGGAAAATGTTCTCAAACCCAAACTCGAGCAAGCTGGTTTGGTCTGGCGTGACGGAATCATTCACGATCATTGTCCTGCTGGTTTAACCCTGCCAGACACCGAACTCGAGAAGTTTTTTTGTGCCTGGGAATCGGGTGGGATACGTCGGGCGAATATTCATATCCGAGTCGAGGGGCGCTTCAACCAGCGTTACGCTTTA
>JANLWR010000587.1:0-5950 GCA_031364625.1 Deinococcales bacterium
CCAAGGCTGCCTCGCGCACACTTTGGCTCGAGTCTTGGGTCAATTTTTTTAAAATCTGATTCGATGCCGCGCCTACATACGCCACCTGCCAGCGCACATTTTCGTCGGGATCAGTTGTCAGTTGCTCGAGCACCCAAGCTGGCGGATTTGTGGTTTTGGCGTAGGCTAGACTTCGCCTGATTTCTGGGTTTGGGTCTTTGAGCAAAACTTCAAACACGGCTTTGCCCAAGTTATCGCGGCGGGCAATTTTTTCGCGCACTTGCTCGCTCGGGTCTTTGGCAAAAATCAACAGGCTACTTTGGGTCAATTCGTGATGCTCCGCCAAACAGGCACGTACTTTTTCGTCTGGATCGGTCATCAGGTGACGATGAAAAAAGTCAATCCAAGTGTACATCTTGGCAAACTCGAGGCGAACTTCGGCGTCTGCATCTCGAGCTAGGGTTTGCAATATGTTAATTTCACCACGCGCTCGCAGGTTTTCGACACTCGAGGCGCGAACGCTTGCAGCGGGGTCGTTGGCTAACATCCGCAGTTCTTTGATCGGAACAAATCTGTTCCAGGCGACCGCGCCACGAACCAGATCATTGGGGTCTTGGGCAAGTTTTTCCAGGATGGCGACTGGACAAGCGTCGCGTATAACAACATCAAAACGCACCAAAGCATCTGGGTCTTGACCGAGTTTGGTGTAAATGGCGGCGCTACAATTCTTGTTTTCAGTGACCGCTCGGCGTACGTCAACGTCTGGATGCCCTGCAAGTTGCGCCAACAGTTTGGCTGGAGTTTGAAGGCTTTGCGCCACGGCAACGCAAACCGTATTTTGCTTGTGCTTGGCAAGTTTCTCAAGGATCGCCAAGCTGACATTTGGGTTTAATGCCACCGCTTTTAGAATCGTCCATTTGCCATGACCACTTAAATACTCGAGCGCCGCGACTGGCGTGTTGAGATTGCTTGCCACCGCGTACTGCACGGTTGGGTCGGCGTTTCTGGCTAACTCGAGTAACCGAGATGCGAGGGTTTTTTTGCTTTTGGCTTCTTTTTTGAAGGTTGCAACGTCCATCAATTCTCCTGACGCAATGACAAGATTTGAATGCTCGAGAAGCCTATTTTACTTTGCTTTCACTGGGTTGAACATCTCGAGTCCACCCGCCTTCAAAAACCGTGCATTCAGACTCTCAAGGCTTTCAACAGGCTTTGAATTTGCATCTCCTGGCAATGTTCCAGCAAAGACCTCGAGCGCGTCTGTAAAGCCGTCTGAATCGCTGTCAACATCAAACACGGCTCGAGCGTCATATTGATTTTTGAGGGCATCGAGTTTGGCTTCAGGTTTGCTGTCACGGTCTGTTGGGTTTGATCCTGCCATACGCTCGAGCGAATCTGGAATGCCGTCATGGTCGGTGTCGCCGCCGTAGCGCAAGGCGGAGTACAGCGCGGCGTTGATGTTTTGTTTTTTGCCGCGCCAGAAGCCGACGGCGTAACCAAAACTGTTCCACGGTGCGTCGCCTTTGGGGTTGACATGGCAAAGCACGCAACCCACACGCTCGAGGGTACTGCCCGAGATTTTTTCAAAATGCAGCACTTTGCTGGCGGCGCTTAAGAAATCACTGCGGGCACTGACACCAGCACAAATCAGCAGGCTCGAGATGATAAAAGCCAAGCCGTGAACGGGTTTCATGGCTTTTGGATGACGGATTTTAGAAATAGTTCCCAAATTTAGCTTTTCACCAAATCGCGCAGGAACAGATGGAACGACAAAATCGGTGCGTAGGTTTCGATGTTGACCAACAATGTACCGTCGGGGGCAAACTTGCGCACGATATGCCCGCCGCGTCTGGCGGCGTAAACGTGCCCTTGATGGTCGATGCCGATGTCCATGACGTTGTTGGTGTCTTCGCCGTGAAGCGGTTCGATGTTAAAACTCTGCCCTTGCTTGCCGGCTGGGAAAATCAGTGACCTGATCTTGGAACTGCTGGCATCGGCAATGTATAAAACCCCCGTGGTATAGACGCCCACGCCGTCAAGAACACGCAATTCGCTCGATTCGGAATTGATTTTAAAGCTGAAACGCTGAATAAATTCGCCGTCTTTGGTAAAACGCTGCACCTGACGGTTGCCGTAATCGAGCACGTAGACAAAACCGTCGCTTCCCGCAATCACATTGCGCGGATCATCGAACGTGCCGCGCCCCGCGCCGCGCCCCCCAAATTTAGAGATAAACTGACCGTCCAGCGTGAAGCGTTGCACCATGCAAGCCTCGCTGTCGAGCACGTAGACTTGATCCCAGGGGGCGACGCTGATCGCGGCTGGGTACAAGAAATCGCCGGGTTTCATGCCGTAATTTCCAAAGGCGCTCAGTTCAACACCGTTGGGGTCGAGCTTGCGAATCATTTTTGGACTGCTTTCGCCGGCGCGGTACTCAAAGACCGCCGCGAACAAGTTTAAGTCCCGATCCGCTGCCACCGCGACTGGGGCGGCGGGAAATTTGTCCGCGCCCTGCCCAATGCTCGAGAGGCTGCGCTCGAGGTTGCCCTTGCCGTCCAGAATGCGTAAGGGTCCTTTGCGCGAGTTCAGGCTGACGACCAGTTGCACGGGTCCGTCGAGGCTGCTGCTGCCCTCGAGCAGTCCCGCATCGACGGCTTCGATCACTTCGTTTAAGGAGGCGCGTTTTTCGGGGTCTTTTTCGATCATGCGCATGACCAAATCGTTGAGTTTTTGGCTGACCTCGAGGTTAACCTGACGCGGCGGGGTCGGAGTTTGAAAAATCTGGGCTTGCACCACGGCTTCGTAACCGCCTTTAAACGCGGTGACGCCCGTGACCATTTCGTAAAACACCAGTCCGAGGCTGTAAATGTCGGTGCGGTGATCAATTTTTAAGCCTCGGGCTTGTTCTGGACTCATGTAAACGGGTGTGCCAACTCGAGCGCCAGTCATGGTGAGACGGGTTAAAACCTTACCGGCGGCAATACCAAAATCCATCAATTTTACGCCGCTCGGTTCGATGCTTGGCGGGTTGAAGCCCATCGCAGATTTGGTGACCATGATGTTGCCCGGTTTGATGTCGCGGTGAATGATGCCCTGCTTGTGAATGTAACGCAGCGCGTCGGCGGTGGCACGCAAGACCATCGTGCTGTGCTCGAGGGTGAGGCGTCTGGTTTCGATCAGGCTCTCTAAACTTTCGCCCTCGACAAATTCCATGCTGATAAAGTGGGTTGTGCCCTCGTTGCTGTGCTCGAAGACTTTAATGATGTTCGGGTGATTGAGGCGCATCAAGACTTCGGCTTCGCGGTGAAAACGGCGCACGAATTTGGCGTCGGCAACAAATTTTTCTTGCGGAATTTTGAGTGCCACAATCTTGGAATCGTCTTTGCGCAATGCACGGTAGACCGTCGCCATGCCGCCAATCCCCACACGGTCACGCAGTTCGTAGCGAGATAAGTTCGAGTTGCCCTCGCCTTTGAGGTTGTTGGCGTTGATCCCAGCCAAGGTTGGGGCGCGGTTGGATTCGCGTGAATTGTTACGACGCTTAACGGCTCGAGGGCGGGCGTAAGCCGTTCCGAGCGGTACGAGCGACGAGACCAGAATCATGGCGGCAATCACCAGGCTGGCGTCGGCACGGTGCGGGTTTGAAACCCCACCACTAAACGATGGGGTTTGCGCCAAGAAAAACAGCGCAATCGCAAAAACCAGACCCGCACCACCCGCCACGAGTGTGGTCAGGATGGCTGGCAAGCGCCAGAAAATAAACACGGCAAAGGCAAACAAGGTCAGCAACAAAATAGTGGTCATGTCATCACCTGCGCGATCACGCCCGTAATATTGTCTGGACCACCGCGTTGATTGGCTAGACCAATAAAATACTCGAGCGCCATTTGCAGTGCCGAACCACGGTTCAGTTCGTCTAAAAATTCGTCGATACGGACTTGGTTGTGCAGACCGTCGCTGGTCAAAATAAACGTATCACCCGTCGAAATTGGAAAGCTGAGTACGTCAACCGCGACTTGCGGACGTGTTCCAAGGGCGCGTGCCAGCAGGTTTCGGTATTGATGATTTTCGGCTTGTTCGCGTGTCAAAATACCCTTTTCGACCTGTTCTTCGACCCAGGAATGGTCTTTGCTGATTTGTTGCACTTGTCCTTTGCGCACCAGATGCGCCCTCGAGTCACCGACATGCCCCAGAATACCCTTTCGGTCGTACAAGATGAGCACGGTCAAGGTTGTTCCCATACCATCACGTTCTGGAAACTCGAGCGCGGTTTTGTAAATCGTGCGGTTCGCCGCCTGAATACTCTTCTCGAGTGCCTTCTCGAGCGGAATGGCGGCATTGCCACCCGCCACAAATTCGACGTAATCACTGATGGCTTTGGTCACCACATCGACCGCAATTTTGCTGGCGTACTCACCGGCGGCAGCGCCGCCCATACCGTCAGCCACAGCTAAAAACACCAAAGGTCCTTTGGTGGTTTGGAAGGTTTTGACCCGGTGATAGTCTTCGTTGGAATCGCGCACGCGACCCACGCTAGAACCATGTCCGAAATTAACTCCTGGTCGTGTCTGCAACGCTCACCTCGAGAAATCTTATCTCTAAGGGATTCTAGCATTCAGTGGACGGCTTATGGCTTGTCTAAATCACATCGCAGATATAAAACCCAAAACGACCCTCAAAACCAGTGTCCCTGATGACTTTTTATTGAAATTTGTATCGAAATTGGAATGCGGTTATCGTGTCATTGCTTCAGGGTGCTAGACTTTTACAATCAATAAGCTTTGAAAAGAGGAGTCCCGTGTTTCGTTTTGCCGTTTCCAGTTGGAGTCTAGATGGATTGCTCAATTCTGGGACATCGTTGCTCGAGTTGATTGCGGTCTTGCCTCAACACGGGATTGGCACGCTCGAAATCTGCCATTTTCACCTGCCATCCACCGACGTAAGCTACCTCGAGACGCTTAAAAAATGCCTCCAAGCCGCAGGGGTCGAACTGTTCAGTATTTTGCTTGATACGGGCAACATTGCCTCGAGCAATCCTGCGCAAATCGCAGCCGACGATTTGCTGATTCGCCATTGGATCGGCGTGGCATCGACCCTTGGGGCGGAACGCATTCGGATTGACGCGGGTCTTGAACCTCCGACCCCTGAAGTGATTGCGCAAAGCGCCAGACGACTTCAAGAATTTGCTCAAATTGCAGCTTTGAGCAGACTTCAAGTCAGCACCGAAAATTGGCACGCCACCAGCCAGAACCCAGAAGCACTGCTCGAGATTCTGGAATACTCTTCTGGCACGGTTGGACACGCAATAATTGGACACGGTTCAATTGGACACGGTTCAATTGGACTCTGTGCCGATACTGGCAATGCCGAAGCCTCGAGCGACAAGTATCAAACGCTAAGTTTATTGCTGCCCAAAGCCAGTTCAGTGCATTTTAAGCCGCGTTACACGGCAAGCGGAGACATTGACTTGGACGACCTCGAGATTTGCGTGGGGCTGATGAAACAAGCAAATTTTGATGGCGTGCTGACCCTTATTTTTGACCACAAACACAACGAATTCCAAGGCATCGCTCGGTTGCGCGAAGCCCTTCAATCACGGTTTGAATCATTTAATCCTCAATCAATTCGCTGATGTTGCGCGGGTTGACATCGATTCGCACGCGCACGCTGCCCTCCCGAGAGCGCTTTGCTGGCTCGAGCAAATGTTGTAACCGCTCGAGGTTGTCGGTTTTGACCAGCAGGTTGAAGACGTAAAGTCCGCGCAACCTTGGAATCGGGTTTGGTGCGGGTCCGAGCAATTCGGTTTGGGTTGCGCCGCGATCACGGATCAATGCGGCAATTTTTTGCGCGGCTTGTTCGGCGTCCTGGGCTTTGCGCCCCGCCAATTGTACCTGCGCCAGTTTGGCAAACGGTGGAAACAATAAGGCTTCTCGAGAGTCCAACTCCAATTCTGGAAACACCTCCGCACTGT
>JANLWR010000636.1:0-1545 GCA_031364625.1 Deinococcales bacterium
CGCCACCGTCCAAAGATGCGAGTTTGGCACTTTTAAGACTAAAATCGTTAAACCTGCCGCATTTCGCCAGCACAATCAGGCGCTATGCCGCCTTTGAAAAAGCTGTGGCAAACGGTTTGATCGTCCGTGACGTGCGCGACCCTCGAGCGGCTTTTGCCTGGCAAGATTATCTGGCGCTCGGCAAGGAATTGCTGAAATAGAAATCTCGAGCGACCATGCCCGACAGGTGCATTTTATGGTTAAGAAGCGAAAGTGCTCGCTCGAGATTTGGAATTGCTTTAAAGATTAATTCAGGTAGCCGTCGGCTTCGATCACTGCCGCAGCGATTTGACGGCGCAGTGCCACCACATTGACGCTGTCGTGTTTGGTCAGGCGTTTCATGGCTGCCAGATTCAAACGCAGATCGTCACCCTCGGTGAAGCTCGAGAGGGCTTCACGTCCCCAAACGGCACATTTTTCGGCAAGGTCATGCACCAGCACTTGGGTCATGGCAATTTGAACTTCTGCTTTTTTGCCCGATGCCATGATTTTTTGGGTGCGCAACAACGCACTTTCGCCCGCAAAGCTCGAGATGATGATGTCGGCAATTCGAGCCAGAATTTCTTGTTGCTCGTTTAGTTTGCTGCTAAATTTGAGCGCCGCCAAACCTGCCACTTGCAATGCGGCTTTTTTCAAGCCTTCGACCACTCGAGACTCTGCCGCAAGGGGTGCATCGTCGGTGTCATCAGAAAAGTTTGGCTCGAGCATTTCGGCTTGCAGTTTTTGGGCGGCTTGCATGAGCGGGATTTCGCCCTTCATACCCATTTTTAACAGTTCGCCCGGAATGATCATGCGGTTGATTTCGTTCGTGCCTTCAAAAATTCGGTTGATGCGGGCATCGCGGTACGCCCGAGCGACAGGATATTCTTCGCTGAAGCCGTAACCGCCAAAAACCTGCACGGCTTGGTCGGTGCAGTACGCCAGAACTTCGGTGCCGTAGACTTTCACAATGCTGGCTTCGACGCGGTAAGTTTCGATGGCTTTGAGTTTCTCGGCGCTGTTTTTGGCACTATCGGCAATTTCGTCAATCAAACCCGTGACGCGGTAGGTGACGCTTTCGGCGGCGTAAATTTCCAAACACATTTCGGCAAGTTTTTCTTGAATCGCGCCAAAGTTGGCTATCGGTTGTCCAAAACTGGTGCGTTCTTTGGCGTATTTGGTGCTGGCATTCAAGACCGCCTTGCTGCCGCCCACACCGCCCGAACCGAGTTTGTAACGTCCAATGTTCAGAATATTAAAGGCAATTTTTGCGCCCCAACCGACCTCGCCGAGTAAGTTTTCGGCTGGCACAACCACATCCTCGAGAATCAATTGCGTGGTGCTGGAAAGCTTAATGCCGAGCTTGTGCTCCTCTTTGCCGGTGGAGACACCTGGGAAGTTGCGTTCGATCATGAAGGCACTGAACTTTAGACCTTGCGGGGTCATGACCTGACAAAACACCGTGTAAATATCGGCAATGCCACCGTTTGAAATCCACATTTTGGTGCCGCTAATCGTGTAACTCGA
>JANLWR010000657.1:0-5178 GCA_031364625.1 Deinococcales bacterium
ACGCTATAACGCCAATCTGGTGCGTTTGCGCCTTTGGGTTGACCCAGAACAAAACTTTAACAACCTTGCGCAGGTCAAACGCATGGCGACCCGCATCAAAGCCGCAGGCATGAAATTTTTGCTCGACCTTCATTACTCCGACACTTGGGCTGACCCAGGGCATCAGGACATTCCCAAAGCCTGGGCTGGAGAGGATTTAAGCACCCTGGCGCAAACTGTGCGCAATTACACCAAAGGCGTGCTCGAGGAACTGAACACCCAAAATACGCTGCCCGACATGGTGCAGGTCGGCAACGAAATCACCAACGGAATGCTCTACCCGATTGGGCAAATTAACGGCTCGAGCCAAAGTGGTTTTGAAGCTTTTGCGACCCTGGTCAAAGCTGGAATTCAGGGCGTGCATGACGGAATGCCAACGGGTCAAAATATTCAGATCATGATTCATATCGACCGAGGCTCGAACGCGTTTTTGGCGCAATCTTTTTTTGAGAGGCTCGAGACTTCGGGCGCGAAGTTTGATCTGATTGGACTGTCGTATTATCCGTACTGGAACGGAAGCTTAAGCAGTTTGAAAGGCAGTTTGGACGCGCTCGCCAAACGCTTTAAAAAGCCGGTCTATATTGCCGAAACCGCCTACCCACAGACCTTAAAAGATGCGGACAATTATCCAAACGTGATCGGTGCTGGTGCGGCACTGCCCGCCGCGTACAGTCCGACGCCAGAAGGACAAGCCTTGTTCTTGCGCGACCTGATTTCTATTGTGGCACGCACGCCCAATCAACTTGGGCGCGGCATTATTTACTGGGAAAGCGCCTGGATTCCTGGCATCGGCTGGAAACCAGGAGAGGGCAATGCCTGGGACAACCAAGCCATGTTCGACCAGAACGGCGCTGCACTCGAGTCTCTAAGTGCTTTTCGGTAAACTGGGTCACAGGGTCAACATGATTTGGCGCTTAAAGGGTTAAATAACCTGGAACTGATTTGCAGCACATTCTAAAACTCGAGGTTCGGATTGATGAGCGCACAAAAATCTTTACGACCCAGCAAACCGAGCAGCGTCAAGCTTGTCACCATCAAAGACGTGGCAGCCGAGGCGGGCGTGACACCTGGCACGGTTTCCAAAGTGTTGACCGCCAACGATTACAGCGCCAGCGCCGCCACCAGCGCCAAAGTGAAAGCTGCCGCCAAAAAATTGGGTTACGTGCCAAACAGCAGTGCCAGCAATTTGCGCAACCGCCGCAGTGGACAGATTGGCATTGTGCTCAACGAACTCGACAGCTCTGGGCGTTCGATGGCGCTGCAAATCAGCGGTTTGCAAATGTCGAGCCTCGAGATTGTTCAAATCAGTTTTGACGGCGCGGTGCTGGCGGGTTTGACGGGCGCAATTCGGCGGCACAAGCAAGGTTCGTTCGTAATTTACCCGCAACCGACCAACCCAAGCGATGACGACATGCACCGTTACATGGACAGGCGCGTCGAAGGTTTTGTGGTGCGCACCGACCCACGCACACCCAACCGTTTGCTGACCGAACTCGACCCCAGCCGCGTGCCAATGGTCGCACTCTGGACGCAAGATGTGCCTCCAGGCGTGGGTTATAGCGACGTTGACCATGTGGGCGGGGCAAAACTGGCGGTGCAGCACTTGCTCGAGCTTGGGCATAAGCACATTGCGTATTTTGGTGATGGTGTTGGCAGTGGTCACAAGCATTTTGAATTGCGTCACACGGGGTATCTTGAGGTCTTAAAAAAAGCTGGATTGCCTATTTACGGTGTTTCGGATGCCCTTCAAGTGCGCGAACTGATGAATGGCGCTGATGCGGTTACGGCGGTTTTTGCGCCCACCGATTTGCAGGCGGCGGTGCTCGCCCAAGACCTGATGAACCTTGGGGTACGAATTCCAGAGGACATTTCGTTGGTCGGTTTTGACGATATTTTCGGCTCGGATTTTATTGCGGGCGGCTTGACCACCGTCTACCACCCCGTGCGTGAGATGGCGGAAATGGCAGTCGATAATTTAATGGCACTGATCCGAGGCGAAACCGTGGCAAAATGCCGCAGCATCATTCCAACACGCCTGATTGTTCGCGCCAGCAGCAAGGCACTTTGAGCCTCTCGAGCAAAAGTTTGGGATTTTTGCTCTTCCATTGAGGCTTGTCATCGTTTACACTTCCCAATGTGGGCAGTGAATCAAAAGAAAAACACGATATTCGCGTGACCGTAGAGGTCATGTACTCCCCTGGTCACTCGAGGGCGGGCGCTTATTTTTACATTTACTTTATTCGCATCGAAAATTTTGGCACCCTAACCGCGCAACTCTTACGTCGTCACTGGTTTATTCGTGATGCCACGGGTCACAGCCAAGAGGTCGAGGGCGAAGGCGTCATTGGCGAACAGCCGATCCTCGAGCCTGGTGCGTCATTTCAGTACCATTCTGGCGTGCCGATTTCCAGCACCCCAGGCACAATGCACGGTTATTTCACGTTTAAAGACGAGGTGGGCGCAGAATTTAAAGCCCAAGTTCCAGCGTTTGAATTGCCTCAACCCGCAATGATGGTTGCCGCCAACGATTCGCGTCCAACCGTTAAACGCATTGTCAATTAAACCCAACTTAACCGAGTGCAAAAACCCGTTTTAATCCATCATTCAGTAATTCGAGGCTGGTTGTGTCTAAACGCCCTCGATTGCTCACAAGTCGCTCTTTATCCACCACCAGAACTTGTGAGACATTGAGAACACTGTCGTTTCGCAATCCATTTTGCCCATCTGCCAGAAGAAGGAAGTTACCTGGTGCTCGAGCAAGTTTGAGGTTTGAAGTCAGCACGGCAATCAGTACAGTTTGAATGGCACTGTTGTTGAATGCGTCGCTCGAGACGATGACCACAAGTCCATGTCCGTAAGGTTCGGAATTTTCACGGTTTGAAAGCGGAAAACGCACTTCCCAGATTTCTCCGCGTTTCAACCCGCCCAGTCCTGGGCGCGTAATGCCTCTAGGCTTAAAGCTCTGATTTCAGGCTCGAGGGAACTGTTTTCATTCCCGTAAACCTCGTTTAATGCCGCAGTGATGGTATCATCGTCATGGGTTTTCAGGTAAGCCTCGAGTGCTCGAGCATAAAGTTCACTGCGACCGAGTGCGTGGCGGTTTGCGTATTGTTCGCCACGTTGAAATAACGGGTCTGGGAGTGAAATAGCCGTTTTCATGCCATGAGTATAACTATTTTTATACTTTACCGCAACAGCCATTCAAGACTCGAGATGGTTTTCAAAAATCCATCATTTCAGTTTAGCGCTTTGGTTTCTCGAGCGACACCAACACGTTTTGGTTCTTGCCAGTTTCCCCAACTTTTAAGACCGTGCCGCCTTCCAGGTTTTGCACAAAACACAACTCGCTTTGAGCGTCGCAGACAAAGACTTGCGCCTCGAGCTTGAGGTCGTAATTGCCAGCTTTGGCAGCTTTTGGAACGCGTATTTTAAGTTCAAGTGGGTCGATGCTTTCCAGGTAATGCTCGGGGTCTTTGGCGGCAGCTTTGCCTTTTTTGATGGTGATGACGAGCGGTTTTTTGTTGAACGGATTCTCGAGCTTGATGATCGAATCGGCACGTAAATTGAGCCACAAGCCCGAAGCCTGCATAAACTCGAGCCGTACCACTGTTGTTTCTCCAGGATTGGCAAAATTCAGCCCAGGGGCAATTTTAGAAAAAGCAGCCAATGCCAAACCCGAGCAGCACAAAATTAGCGCAAGGAAAACCCTCATGGCTTCACTTTAGCTCGAGAAACGCGTTTTGACATGTGAATTTAGACCTCGGGGTTTATTTTCTCGTTCAGAGCAAGGTTTTTAGAATTTGTCGCATCTGTTATACTAAAGGCACAAACAGGCTCGAGATTCTCAGGAGGCACGTATGAAAAAATGGATTCTGTTGCTCGTCGCCGTCATTGGTTTTGCTTCGTTCGCCTCGGCACAACAATTTACAGTGAAATTGGGGGCAGCCCTGACGTTTGGCACTGAAGTTTCTGTGGGCGCAAACCTTGGACTTCGCACGCCCAGTTTCTTAAAATTTTCCAAAACCATTGGCGTTGGTGTTCGCGTCGATGTCGCCGCCGTTTTCGGTTCAGCGCTTTCTGGTTTTGCCACGCTTTCACCCGTGCTCAACCTCGAGCTTGACAAAAACACGTTGATTTACCTCGGACCAACCGCTGGTTTGGCTTTTGGCGGCTTAAATCCAATTTTTCTTTTTGGTGCTGATGTTGGCTTCAAATACGCCATCAGCCCGTATATTGGCGTTTATGGCGACGGCAAATTTATTTTTGTCCCCGTTTTTGTTGCCGCTTTTGACCTGGGCGCAAATTACAACCTCAGCAAAGAACTTTCAATTTACCTCGAGTTTCAAGGCGGTCTCAATCCTGTCGGTTTTAGCCCAGGCGTTGGTTTGGGTTTATACATCAGATTTTAAAGAAGCGAATTTTAGAAGCCGCCCTCGAGACTCGAGGGCGGCTTCTTGTCGGAACGTTACGGTGTCAAACGGTTTCTGTCGCGCGGAAACGCCCTGGCGTAGCGCACGTTTTGAATGCCCAAAATTTTTGCGGTCAGGCGTTCCGCACCGATAGCCAAGCCACCATGCGGCGGCATTCCATGCTTGAAGACCTCGAGATACGCGCCAAAGCCGTCGGGTTGCACTTTTTTGGCTTTCATCCGCTCGAGCAGCATTTCGAATGAATGAACGCGTTGACCGCCAGACGTGATTTCAATGCCCCTGAACAGCAAGTCAAAACTGCGGGTCAGACCGTCTTCGGTGGGATAGGCGTAAAATGGTCTGGCATCTTGTGGGTAACGCGTGACAAACACAAAATCGCTGCCTTCAGTCTCGAGAAAATGGCGTGACAAGATTCGTTCGCCTTCGGGATCAATGTCTTTGCCGCCAACGGCATAGTTGTATTTTTCTTTAATTAAGGCTCGAGCCTCCATCAAACCGATTCTTGGGAAATGGTCTGGAACAATGGGCGCAGTCGTTCCCAAAATCTCGAGTTCTGGGGCGCAGGTGTCCGCCATGTGTTGCATCATGGTTTTCAGAACGCGCTCTTCGGTTTGCATCACGTCCTCTTCGGACTGAATAAAGCCCATTTCAAAATCCAGCGAAAGGTACTCGTTGAGGTGACGGCTGGTGGCGTGCTCTTCTGCACGAA
>JANLWR010000475.1:0-9148 GCA_031364625.1 Deinococcales bacterium
GAAACTGAATTCGGCAAACGAAGCGATGGTTTCCCCTGTGGGCATGACCAAGCTATAGCCAGGGGCAGTCAGGGTACAGCCACCAGTCCAAGAGCCGCCATCTAAAGTCACACGCAATGTATTTGGTGCGCTAAAAAATTCACCGTGTCCTTTGATGGCGTTCAGCACTTCAGACGTCGAGTTTTGGGTGACTGAAGCACCTGCCTCGATGGTGAATTGTGAAGGTCGAAAATTTTTGTTGTCAGAGGCTTGATTCTGAATGCCTTCCACAAGGTATGGAAAGTTGGTGTTGCTTCCGGTTTGGGTAAGCGTAAATTCGACATGATCTGCCAGGTCAGCAATTCCATAAAAGCCAGGGCAAGCTGGGTATCCAACCGAAGTAAAGTCACCAACCACTGTGTAGTTGTTACCAACAATGGTGACATTCGCCGACAAAGGCACGTTCTGATTTTGCCCAATTTTTGCGCTGAAAAAGTGTACAGCCACCGTGTTTGGGATGGGAACAGTCGTTGGAGCGGTGTAAGTCGCACCTATCGAAGCGCTGGGTTGGATTGTTCCAAGGGTACTGTCACCTCCTTCGCTGCCGTTGACAAACCAAGTGCGGACAAAGCCCGCTTTGATGTTGGTGAAAGGTTTTTCGTGGTCAACTGGTGGTTGGCAAGGTACGAGCTGTACCAGATCGTCGTCAGTACCCGTATCGGGAGGTGATGGGCAGAATTTTTCGTTCACCGTCGCCCACGGTACAAAGCTGACAGTCTTGCCGACTTTCACGGTGGCACTCTCGGGTTTGAAATAGAATTTTTTGTACTCCACAACGCGCCATGAACCCGCAGGATTCGCCCTGACCAGACTCGAGGCTTGGATGGTTGCCAAATTGCTAGGCAGTGCCGCAGAGACAGTCTTGTTGACCTTGTCTATTTTGATCGGAAGCGATAGCCATGAACCGTCACCCGCCTGAACTGCGAGTCCCAATGAACTAGGGTCGGGTGCGTCTGCGCCGTAGCCAAAACGCACGATCAAAGGCTTTTTCAACGGCTCGCTCGAGCTAAGCTTCGCACCCATTCCAATACCGCTGGGCAGGGTATTGGTGATCGGTTGCACACTCACTTGGGCGCTCGAGCCAAAACCACCAGCGAAGGCTTTCACGGTCACGTGCGTTGTTGGTTCGTTAAACGTTCCACCAGTTGCATCAAAAGTTTGCGTGACGGCACTGCCAACTGGCGTTCCAAAAGCTGTTTTGATTGGTGTCTCTACAAATGGTTCGACAACTGGTGGAGTTCCGCAGGCGATCAACGCGCTCAGTATTGAAAAAATTAATACTTTCTGGAATATTTTTTTCATCTCAAGCCTCCTCGAGCTTTTGAATACTCGAGCAAGGGTACAAAACAAGGCGTTACTGGAGCGTAACGCTCGAAATTTAAGAATGTTTTCGAACGCCGATCAATTCCTCGAGTTCAGTACGGTAGCGAACAGGTAAGGCATCGAAGTTGAGTGCGTCCAGGTAGGCTTGTACCTGAGCGCGTTGTTCTGATGTGCCCAGCGTGTAGACAGCCCGAATGAGATTAAAGCGTGGGGTAGGATAGTCATTGTTTGGTGCGATTTCTAAGGCTCTAGCAAGAGCGCGTCTTGCGAACTCGGGTTGCGCTTGTTTGGCGTGTAACACAGATAGATTTGCCCAGGCGGAAAGGTGAAACTCTGGGTTTGCGTTCATGGTCACTGAGGTGTACTGCCGAATGGCTTCATCTGGACGCCCGATATGGGCGTAAATCGCAGCCAGGTTGTTGCGCAACGAACATACATCCACGTCCGAACCGCGCTGCTCGAGGTCTAACAGAAAATTTTCGGCATTGGAAATGGCTTGACTGGCGTCACCGCTCAAAAAATCGCGGTAGAGGATGTTGCCGAAGTGATTGGCAATCACGCGATCTGCACCAAGGGTTTTGGCGTGACGCACCATCTCGTCTTCGTAAAGCAGCGCTTCGTTGGTTCTGCCGAGTCCGCGCAAACTCTGTCCAAGTGCACCCAGGGCATTCAAGAAGTTAACATTCGAGGGTTGTTTACGCCAGAGTTCCACAGCAGGCAAAATCATTGCCACAGCACGTTGGTTATCTCCCTTGTGGTGGGCGATCACGCCGAGCTTGTAGCGGGTATCTTGCAAACGCGAGGCGACACCATGCAAGCTTGCGAGTTCCAACGCCTGTTCTCCGTAGCGTTGGGCTGTCTCGAGCGAACCCTTACTGATGTGCAAGTAGCACAAGTGATCGAGTGTCAACCAGTGCGCTTCTGGGTCACTGACCACCTTGAGCAGCGCATTCAGGCTGCGCTCGGCATCCTCGAATCGATTTTTAAGCACATAAATTCCACCAAGCATGGCTTGTGCTAAGTGACGTTGTGCTGCGACAACAGGTAAGGCAATGGCGCGTTCAAGTAAGTCTATTGCCTCGTCATCCTGTGCCATGTGTTGTGCAGCTTCAGCCGCGTTAATCATGGCAGGCACTGCCCGTCCAAAGTCGCTTGCATCAAACCAATGTTGGGCAATGCGGGCTGGGTTGCCGCCCCGCGTTTCAAGATATGCAGCGGTTTTTTGATGCACGAGCTGTTGAATGCTTTTTGGAACTCCCTCGAGTGTTGCCTCGAAGATCAGATCGTGGGCGAACCGTTCACCGATCAGCACTTGCGCCGTTTCAAGCTCTGACAGTGGTTCGCTTAACTCGAGCGCGTTGATCTCGAGAACATCTGTCGCCAGTGAAAGCGAAAAATCTGTCCCTGCCAGCGCCGCCACCCGAGCGAGCCGTAATGCCCCCGAACTCAGGCGTTCGAGTCGGTGACGAATCAATGCCCCAATTTTTTGTGGCGGTGGGAAATGCTGCGGCAGCCCGCGTCCGATGCCGCCCGTTTCGAGCAGGTTTTTTAAGGTTTCCAAAACGTACATTGGGTTGCCGCCCGTGTACTGCTCGAGCGACACGGCAAGATCGGTCATATCAGGAATCTCGAGATGGCTTAAAAGCTGATTCAAACCTTCAGCCCCGAGTGGCAAAAGTTCGATCAGGGCGTGTCCGGTTTGCAGCAAATTGCTTTCAAGCTCATCCTCGAGTTCAAAGCGTCGATACGCAGTACAAAAGCGCAAGCTTACTTCGGATGTGATGATGTATTGCCAAAGTTCAACACTGGCGGCGTCCATAAATTGCAAATCATCAACCAAAATAGTTTGCACACCTCGAGTGGCAAGTTCTTTAAAAAGTTCTAAAATACTCGAGAAAAACCGTATTTTTTCAGTGTCAGACCCGATTGCACTCGGTGGCTCAACCTCGAGGTTTGGTACTACCCTCGAGAGTTCCCGCCTGACCCACGGCTCGAGCTTGAGGTTTTCGTGTTGCTCGAGGATTCGTTTTAGTCCACGCGCAAGTGTGGCATAGCCGATTCCTTTGTCCCCAGGGCGACCCTCGAGCGAAACAAACGCGCCTTTTGACAAGTAAAAATCTTGAATCAAACGCGTTTTCCCAACACCTGCCTCACCACGAACGATCACGCCAAAACCTGCCTGCCAAGCCGCCTCGAGTTGCGCCCATTCCTGTGCTCGACCCACCAACACGGGCGGACGAAGAATCTGAATGGGAATAGCCAAACGCTCGGGCGACACAGTTTGGGGGAGTGTGTCGCCTTGAAAAATCAGTGTTGCCAAACCAAGCGTCTCAAATAGTGGTTTGACGCCCAGCTCCGTCTCGAGTATGGTTTGACACTGTTCAAACGCCCGCATTGCGGCTGGGCGATCACCCGCCAGGTAATACAGCCGCATCAACCGGCGGTGCGCATCCTCGGAGATGGGGTCACGCAGCAAAACTTGCCTTGCCCGACCCAGTGCAGCCCCATAATCGCCAGCTTTCTCGAGCCGAGTCGCCTCGCCAATCAATGCCTCACGCTTCCCTGCTTCAAGTCGTTCTCGAGCCGCCAGCACCCATTCGGACAACTCGGGGCAATCGTCGAAATCCACACCCTCAAGAAATTCCCCTTCGAGTTCTAAGGCTGCTTCAAATTCGCCCGTGAACATCAGCGACTCGAATCGCACCACATCGACACTTAGATTGGGGTCGAGCCGAAGTGGTTCGGTTGAAACAATAAAATCTTGTCCAACCGAATTGCGCAAGCGATAAAAACGTTGTCTTAAACTGTTGCGTGCCGATTCCTCTGTCGAATCTGCCCACAACAATCCAGCCAATCTGGAGCGCGAAGTTGCCCCCTCGAGTGCCAGAAACCCGTACAGTGCCGCCGTTTTGCGCTCGAGTTGCATCACCAGATCATTGCCAACAAGTTGCCCGCGCCCGAAAAGCTCGAGCTTCCAGTTTTCGGTGGCAATCGTTTGGCTTGTTTTTTCTGACAAGGACATCCTGAGCTTACTGTACGCCAGGTGCTGACAAAGCAAAAAGGTTCGAGGGGTTTTTAACGTCCCAGAAGGTGATGCGACTGCGTTCGAGGAGGACTACAGTGGTTTGCCATGCCTGGGATATCATTGACTCGAGGTCTTTGTTCAATCCGATTTTTTCTAGGATTAGACCTCTTGAATAAGTCTGTTTGGGTTGCTAAAACTCAGGGCGAACACAAGGTTCGCACCCTACAAAAGAACGTTTTTTGTAGGGGCGCTGCTTCTTGACCCCACACCAGCACCTAACGGGCTTGGGTCGCTTGCTGCGCCTGCCTTTTGGATTCTGAAATCATTTATGCAAGAGGACTATTGCATGACGAATAGCGCCAAAATTCTCAAACCCACAAAAAAGGACGAACCGAAGTCCGCCTTTGAAATCATAACAAGTTTGGTTTAAAAACCGCTGGCAGGAACACCGGTTAACGCCTTGTATTCTGCGTGATTCTCGAGGGTTGGCGTGACATATATGGCTCGTTCTGGTTGTTGAATCTCGGCGCTGGTTTGAACGTCGCTGCTGATCTGGTTCATAAATTCCTCCCGTACTGCTTTTATAGCAAATTCTGAGTTTACGTCATTTGTGTCTGAGTCTTGAGCAACTCAAGTATCAGCTCGAGAAAACGATTTAAGGAATGTAACGGGCGATGTAAGACGTTGTTGAAACCAGAATCTTGCCGTCGGCTTGAAATTTGATGGTGTTGACAGGATCAAGGTTGCCCAAATCCAGAAACCCCAGTCCAGCATTGCCAAAACTGGTGTCGGTTGTGCCATTGGTGTTTAAGCGAATGATGGCGACGCCTTGTTTGCCGTTGTAAGTGGCACTGCCAGCCATGACAATCTTGCCGTCAGGTTGTAATTCTACGGTGTCTGCTGCGCCCGATGTTAGCCCTGAAAAGCTTGCCAGGTAAGTCCCAAGTTGAGTGAAAAGACCAAAGTCTCCAAAGGTGGTATCAAGCTGCCCGTTCGAGAGAAATCGTACAGCCGCAGCTAAACCGTCACTTACACCGACGGCAAGAATTTTTCCGTCGGTTTGCACAATAAGATCATGCACTTGGTTGTTGCTGCCATTGGTCAGAAATGGTGTGACAATCGATGCTTTGGCTATTCCGCCCGTCCCAAAGCTCGAGTCGAGCGTGCCGTTGTTGTTGTACCGTGCCAGCGCGAAATCATAAATTCGTGAGAACGCGCTCGAGTCCACATGACCACCGATCAAGATTTTGCTGTCTGTCTGAACCGCTAAACCCTTTGAAAGTGGGCTAACCAGAATGCCAGAACTCAGTACGCCGCCAGTGCCAATGGTACTTTCGGGTGTGCCGGTGGCGGAGTAACGAACCAGGTAGCCTATATTAAATTGTGAGGCTGTGTTTAACGGGTTGGTTTTCCCGCCCATGACCACGATTTTACCGTCGGGTTGCAGGGTTGTTGAGTTCACGTAATTGTCTTGAAATTCGCTTGACTTCACTTCCTTGTAGGTGCAATTGCGAATGAGGGGATTTGTAACTGGTGTGAGAACCTGACAAACGCTGGCATCCCAACCAGCTTCACCACTGATGCCCAGATCGCCATTGCTGCGAATGTACAAGTTCCTTGGAGCTGGTAAGGAAACAACGTCATGACTGCCCAGACCACTTTTGCCATTGCTGAGGAAGTAATCGACATAACCATCGTTTAGTTCAATTGACCATATCCCACCGTCAGGTCGTAAATAAATGTCTTGCCCGTAGGCAACATTGCGTTTCCCGGCAATGCCAAAACCACACAAATCCAAGCTGTTGTGCAACGTAGCCACATTTGGAAAAGCCAGCAGGAAATCTTCGGTGTTCAGTGCGGCACTCGAGACTGCTGTTTTGATCCCGCCACACATGAAATTAGAAAGGTCAGGGTTGCCAATGGTTGTGCCAAACAATGTTCTTGAAGGAGTGGAATTGGACGGTAATCCCGCCACCGTCCCCGAGGTTTGTTCCTCGAGACTTTGGGTGGCAACATAATTGCTTTCATCGCTGACCACAAAAACAAAACTGAACACGAACGGATTCTGGCTGCGAACGGCTTTACGCCCGAACTTGAACGCAAACGTGACCGTGCCCGTAAAGCAAGACGCATTATTGGTCACAAATGTATAAATGTTCGGTGGTGTGCTCAGGGTACTCGAGCAATCGGCGCTGGTTGGTGTGATTGGAATGCCACGGCTTCCAGTATTGTTTCTGGCAGTGTAACCATACTCGAGCACCTGAATGCCAGGGTAAGTGCTGGCTAGGGCGCTTTGCACAGCATTGGACTCGGCTGGTGTGAAAACCTGCATGTCTGCCAGTTTGGGATCTACCACCACGTCCGTTCCGTCCGAACGCATACCGTGCGTGGGTTTGAGCGCCCGGTAGGTGCGTGACCCGTCAGGTAAAGTGTCGGTGTCTGAAATAAGCACTTCCCCACCATCTTTTAAGCTCGAGAACATTGTGCCAATTTTGGTGGCACTTGAGCTGGTTGCCATAAAATTAAGATTGTTGAAGGCTCGAGCACCAAAGTTTGCAATGTCAAACGTGCCGCGCACGTAACGGGTTTTTGTGCCGAAGGTTTCGTTGTCATCAATAAAACCAACGCTGTGTCGAGCGATTTTAATTTGCGAAGATTCGTTGCCAGTTGCGCTGATGGTGCGGGTTTCGTTTTGACTTGCGCCAAAGGGTTTAAAATTTGTTGTGCTGGTTGGATTCAGTTCATCACTAAAATCCAGTGTCACCTCGAGTAAACCGAGTGGTTTGTTGCTGCTGGGTTGGTTTATGGAATTGGTGTTGCCTGCACCGCAAGCTACAAGTGAAATAATGATGATTGGTACAGCCCAGAGTGGTTTATTCATGAGTCTCCTTCGTTTCAATTTCAGCTTAAGCTTCGCTCGGTCAGATGTTGGTCACAAGAATTTATGATTTGATGAGCAAGCTAAACTTTAGTCTCTGCAATGGAATTTGGAGTGTGTTGGATGGAGCTTGAATCGCTTGTTCAAATTGTTGGTCGTAGCTTGGTTCAGTTGCAAAGTGCGAAGCAAACAGCCAGCTTTGAAAAGCTTGGTTCGCTGTGGTGGTTTCGCAATCAGACCAGCCAGAATGTTCTGCTGACCAATCAAGAATTAACACCAACACAAATTGTTTCGGCGGCTCGAGATGCCGGCATTCTCGGACCTGTGGTGATTCATCAATTCTTATTGCCTGACACGGACGAAATTGATCTGATACGGCAATTCGCAAATCAGGGTTTTCGATTGGAATCGCGGCAGTATTTGATGCGGCAGATTTTAAACCCTAAACCTTCCCAGCCCCCCAGTTGGACGGTTTGGCGAGCACAGAACATGCAGCAAGTAAGACGTGTCTCGAGCGCTGCGAAACAAAAATTGTTGACCCAACAACAACTGCCTCCAGATCAGCGTTTACGCTTGTACGTGGTTGAGCATTTGAATCAGTTGATTGCTTGGGGTCGAATTGCGCAAGTACAACCCGAAATGGCTTGGTTCAGTGATTTGTTCACCAGACCAGAGTTTCGACGGCGTGGTGTGATGACCGCTTTGATGCACGAATGTAGTCTCGAAGCACGGGCTTTCGGGGCGCTAGAAATGTTGTTGTTCAGTTCAGAATTCAATCACGATTATTACTTCAACATGGGTTTCAGTAAGGTGGCGGTTAAGTTGCGTTTTGTGCCCCAGCCCAGCTCGCTCGAGCGTTTGACGGGTGTTCTTAAAACCGCTTTCAAGCGTGTTGTGGGTCGTGCTGATACATAACACCAAGCTCGAGCTTGGAGGCTCGAGCTTGGTGTTATCAGTTGGGTTTATCGTTTTGAAAGTGTTGCGGTCAGGGTTTTGAGTGTGTCTGCACCGCGTCCAGCCTTAAACGGGTTGTATGGTTTATCGTTCATGATCGCGTCAAACATGTCACGCTGCCCGCCATTGCCATTTGCGCCTGCACCCGCAGGACGGTTTGCGCCGCCAGTTCCGCCCACACCAGGCAAGCGAATGGTAGTGTTGCTGGCATTCGCGGCAGCTCGAGCCGCCATTTGCTTGCGGCGCTCTTCGTCGCGTTTAAGCTGAGTGTCATCCATCCATTTCAGTTGCTTGTCGTTGATAACGGTGTCCTCGAGTTTGGTGGTGATTTTGGTGGCATCCTCGGGTTTTAAAACGGCTCTGGTCGCCAAATCTTTGAGGATTGGCAGTGCCAGTTTGGCTTGGGCTTTGGAGAATGCCAGCCCTTTTTCCTTGTCCAAGTCGTTCATCAAGGTAATGGTGTTGGTCAGGTCAAACCAGGATTGGTATTTTTTCATTTTGGCTTGCATGGCAGGGTTTTGACCAAAGCCGCCGCCGCCACCAGGAGGAGCTTGCTGGGCGATTGCCAGTGCAAACAAGCTCGAGATTGCCAGGGTTAACAACAATGGTTTTCGCATAAAATACTCCTTTAAAACAGTCCTGCTCGAGAATCCCCGTGTATGTTGTACACGACCCTGATGCAGATTTGACGAAGATTTATTCGTAACGCAAACTTTCCACGGGGTCAAGTTTGGCGGCTTGAGAGGCTGGGTAATAGCCGAAGAAAATTCCGACGGCGGCACTGAATCCAAATGCCAACAGTACGCTGGTGGCACTGACGACAGGCGTGATATTGATGGCGCTTCCAGCCCCGAATGCCAGCGCCAGCCCGATCAAAATACCGATCACGCCACCGCCGACGGAAAGCACGAAAGCTTCGACCAGAAATT
>JANLWR010000676.1:0-4597 GCA_031364625.1 Deinococcales bacterium
GGCTGCCCGAGTTGATGGTGCGACCGAAGCTCAAATTTTCTGGCGCGTCACTTTGCCGCTGCTCAGTCCGATCACGGTCAGTGCGGGGGTGTTGTTGATTCACATTTCACTTAAAATTTTTGATTTGGTTTTTGTCATGACCGGCAATCCGGGTGGTCCAGGGTTCTCGACGGACATGCCCGCACTGTACATGTTTCAGACAACCTTCAAGCAAGACCTGTACTCGAGGGGCGCCGCCATTGCCACGTTTATGCTGATCGTGGCTGCCGTGATTATCGTCCCTTATTTGGTGGTCAGCAACCGAAAGACGGTGGAGCAATGACTCAAGCCAGACAAACAGTTTCGCAGCATAAAACCAGCAAACGCAGCCTATCCTCGAGTCGGATTGCGCTTTACGTGCTGCTTTCAAGCCTGTCCTTGTTCTATCTGATTCCGGTCTATGTGGCATTCAACACCAGCCTGAAAAGCTTTGAGGAGGTCTCAAAAACCAGTGCTTTTGATCTGGTTCGTTTACCAAGTTTAGCCGCGTACCTGGGCGCGTTCGCTGGCTTGCAAAAAGGAATTTTCAACAGTTTAGCCATGGCAATTCCGGCGACGATCATCAGCAGTTTGCTTGGGTCACTGAACGGTTACGTGCTCGCCAAATGGAAATTTAGGGGCGCGGACACCCTTTTTCCTGCGGTGCTGTTTGGCATGTTCATTCCGTACCAAGCGATCTTGATTCCCTTGTTTCAATTTATGAGCGACATCAAACTTGCGGGCAGCATTTGGGGACTTATTTTGGTGCATGTCGTCTACGGTATTCCCATCACCAGCCTGATTTTCCGAAATTTTTATGCCACCGTTCCGACCTCATTGATCGAAGCGGCAAAACTGGACGGCGCAAGTTTCTTTGGTATTTACAGACGTGTCTTGTTTCCATTAAGCACCAGTTCGTTTGTCGTGGTCTTGATCTGGCAGTTTACAAACATCTGGAACGACTTTCTGTTCGCCGTCACCCTGACCAGTCCAGCCACGCAACCGGTTACCGTGGTCTTGCAAGGCTTGGGGGCGGGGCAGATCAGCCATTACGAAATTCAGATGGCGGGCGCGATTGTTGCGGCGCTACCAACCCTTTTGTTATACGTCGTGCTGGGTCGTTACTTCGTGCAAGGGGTACTCGCAGGATCGGTCAAAGGTTAATGTCCTCGAGATTTGATAGGCACCATTTTAATCATCCTTAAAATCCAACTTGGAGGTACATTCTCCAGCACCCAAACCAATATCAACAGCAAATGGTTTTGACGCAGTATGAATCACCAACGGCGAATTTCTCAAAGGTTTGGATTTGTTTGGCGAAGTCGCTCGAGAATTCAATCGTGATGGGACTTGAAACTCGAGTGCTAAGTTTTACTGACACCGTACATTTATTTGGCGAAAGTGCTCGATTAAACACTAAGCCTTGATATTTAGTTGTGACGTTTGAAGCTCGAAATTGGGCGGTAAAATGAGCCAATAATTTCAGGTTAGCGCTCTTTCAAGACGCAATTCCTCTGCAACCCAAGCGACTGGCACAGAACCAAACGACAACAAGCGATCATGGAAATCTCGAGGTTTCCAAGCCAATTCTTGGCGCAAGGATTTGATCGCTCGAGTGCCGAGCCAGTACATCAAACGCGTGGCTGGATAAATCGAATTGCGGGTGGTTTCTGCCCATAACCTGGCTGGTGGCACTTCGACTTGATCGCGGTAAAATGTTCGCATTTGATCCAAGTTCCAAACCCCTCGGTGCAAGCGAATGTCCGCCAAACACATGGCGGCGTTGCGCATTTCATATTGCTTTAAAAGCATTGTTTCTTGGGGCGTATAAAAGCCTTCCACCTCGAGCATCAGGTCTTGGACGTAACACGACCAGCCTTCGATCATCGTGCCGCCAGACAACATGGCGATGCCAGAGGCGCAATCGGTTCCGGCAATCTGCCCGAGTTTGAGGCTTGAGGCTCGAGCCAGTGTATTTTGGGTGTGGTGTCCTATCGAGCCGTGATGAACAATGTGCGTAATCTTGATAGTGGCATTGTTCTGGCTGCGAAGGTAGGTATTCAAGTCTGCCCCTGGTGGAAAAACCCAGTAGGTGCTTCCACTCGAGGCGCGAAAAGCGGCGGGGGAACGGTAGAACAAAAAGTACAAATCGCCCGCCACGGCACGCGCCCATTCTGGCAGGGTTTGAAACTGCAAGCCGTAATTTCTGGCGGGCGTGACCAAGCCATTTGCATCTGCCAGCTCGAGGGTTTGGGCGTGCAATTTTTCATAGGTTGGAATCACGTCTTCAAAACTTGGATGCTCGAGTTCGAGTGCCTTGAGTTGGGTTTTCCAGTCACGGCTTGGGTCAAGCTTGGCAGACATGCGTATCAGTTCGGCTCGAGCGTGTTCAAACCCCTCGAGTGCCAAGATTTCGGCGTCTTTGGGCGAGAACGGCAAACCGTGCGCCTCGCGCATCAAAAACTCGAGTTGGGCGTCGCCGCAGGCAGGGTCGGTGTCGGCATGATGTTCCAAACTGGCTGCAAAAACTTGCACGGCAAGAATGGCATCAAATGTGGCTGGCTCGAGTTTTGAAGTCCAGAGTGGATGAAGTTTTAAACCCTGCTCGAGCAGTCGAATCAATGCCTCAGCCTCGAGTTTGGCACGCGTAATCCAATCTTTTGGAATTGCTCGACCATTCAGCCAACGCCCTCCAGACCTCAAAAATTCGGGCATGTCCTCGAGCCTTTGGCGCAAATCGTCAACGGCTCGAGGTGGGTCGCTCGGCAGCAACAACGAGATCAAACCAAAGGCGCTTTCACCTGTGAACCAGGTGGGATTAAAAAACCGAGGTCGATGCTCGAGGTCATGAATCGCAACCCGAATCTGGGCGCGAAGCATTTTGAGCGCCAGCCGTTCGGCGCTGTTATCACCTGCCTCGAGAACCGCAACTTCAGGCTCGAGGTTTCGCAGGGCGCTCAGTTCTCGTTCTCGCGCTTCAAAATCGGCTGGCGGCAATCGGTGATCGTGACCATCCAGACCCATAAAGCTCGCATTCACGGGATGGAACTCGAGGTGTAACTCGAGGTATCTTGCTGTGAGCGCCTCAAGGCTCACTGAGGGCGCTCCGTGCCAAAATGGGGCAAATCGACCCAACGTCGCTCGAGGTGCGCCTTTACAATCGCATTTACGACTTCCTGGGATTTTGCACCGTCAAAGAACGTGCATTCGGCGGGCGTGTCATCCAGAATTTCATCGACAAAATGCCGCACAAGGTTACGGTAATACAACTCGGGCCAAGGAGTCTCGAGGGTCGTTCCTGGTGGAAGCGCCGAGGCTGGAATTTCGATTTTTTTGAATTCCACGCCGTCTGGCGTGGCAAAATGCAGCGTTTCGGCAATGCCAAATTCTTCGACCAGTCTGGCGACGGCTGCGCCTTTAGAACCATAAACACGAAGTTCCACGCCAGGATAATTGCCGACGGCAATGTACGAGGTTTGCAGGATGCCGTGCGCACCCGAGGCAAACTCGGCGAGGGCAACCGTGCCGTCCTCAACCTGAATTTTTTGCATCCCTTCATAGCCGCGCACGACGCGTTCGGGAATGAAATTTTTCATGCTCGAGGCGACGCTGCTAAACTCTCCGACGCACCAGCGCACCAGGTCGAGTAAGTGCGAGCCGTAACCGACGATGCTCGAGGGAATCAGTGCGTTCCAGTTGGCGTCGCTCGAGACTTGGCGCAATGGAAACAGTGGGTCTAGAAATTGCGAGTTTTGCTCGAGTCCGTGGACATGAAAAATTTCGCCGAGCGTGCCGTCCTGAATCCAGGCTTGAATCTGGCGAATTGCGGGCGAGTACCGAAAGGTAAAACCGAGTTTGGTTCGCACGCCCTTGGCATCGGCGGCTCGAGCCGCCATGAAGGCATCTTTGGCGTCAGCCGCCAAAGGTTTCTCGCAGAGCACATGCTTGCCCGCCTCGATTGCTGCCAGACTGAGCGGCAGATGCGTTTCGGTTGGCGTGCAGACATCGACCATTTCTACATCGGGGTCATTGACCAAATCTCGAGGGTCGCTGTACACCTTCTCGATGCCGAACATCTCTGCCATCGCTCGGGCACGCTCTGGAATGACATCACAAATTGCGACCAGCTTGGCGCGGTCATAGGCGGCGTAGCCAGGCAAATGTGCTTTTTCTGCCCAAGCATGAGCGCCCAGCACGCCGACGCCCAATCTTTTACCACTCATGGAAGCTCCTTGCCGATGCTTTTGACGTAAGCCTCGAGTTCATCATAATTTTGAAACCCGAGCTGGCGTTTGCCGTCCTCGATCTCAAAAATCATCGAATTCATCTTGTCGTTGAGTCGCGTGTCTGCCCCAACCGCCCTGCCGTACTCACTCAATTTGCCGTTCGAGGATCGAACCTCGGACGGACGGTTGCGGTAGACGATATCCCACCAGATGCCCGAACCCTTTTTCTTAAATTGATGCCCTTGTAGCTTCTGGTCTTTTTTGAGTAACCAAATCGCATGATTGATGTTGTCCAGCAATTTCTGGGTGTCCTGGGGCGTTTGCGGTTTGTAATTGGCGGGATCAAAAAAATC
>JANLWR010000683.1:0-5773 GCA_031364625.1 Deinococcales bacterium
GTCGCTCGAGCCATCGCAATGACCAGTGGCGAGCGTTCGCTGGGGTGGTTTTCAAGCCAGCTCGAGGCGAGTTCTGGCGTTAAGACCCGAGCGTTTAGGTCTATCAAGCCTGCCATCAGCAGGGTTTCTTGAGCTTCGGCAAGTTCGCTCAAGGTAAACTCGAGGGCATTGCGAATGATTGACAGATTGGGTTGGGGTTGCAAACTGAGTGCTAAGAACAACCTGCGTTGTTTTGGGGTTAAATCATCAATCCCAGCTTTCAAACTCCGCTCGAGATTCTTGTTCAAATCGCTGTTCGTTTTGGAGAGTAAACGTTGCAAGCGTGCCAAGTTGACAGGCTCGAGTTCGGGGGCTTCGGGTAGTTGATACGCCCATTCTGCCAGCGCTCGAGCGGTTTGGATTCTGTCCTCGACTAGGCTTGATTCGGCAAGTGCCAACATGGCAACTTGGGCTTGTTGTGCGAAGGATTCGCGTTTGAGTAAAACCCAGTCTCGTAATTCAGAGCTGACCTCGAGATCGTCGAGCGGCTTTCCCAAATCGTGCAAAAACGGCGCGTTGTAAAGCTCGAGTGCGGCTTGAAGTTTATCTTGTGACAGCAACTCGAGGAATTCTTGCGCGTCAGAGCGAATCAGGCTTGGCAGCGGATCAATGCCAGGTTGGCTCGAGATTACGTTCTCAGCGCCCTCTTTTTTAAATTGCGAAAGCACCACCGACAGGTTGCTTTTGGCTTTTTTGTCGCCCCAGAACAACTCGGCTAAGGCATCTCGCGTCTGAGCACCCTCGAGCGTCAGGTATGTCAGCAAGAGCAAAGGTTTGGGTCTTGAAAACCCCAGACCTTTGAGTTTTACCTTGCCGAACGTTATCAGTTGCACACGGCATTTTACTTCACTTTTGAAGATGTTGTTAAGCGCTTGTTAAGGGGTTGTTTTTGGGCGGGCTGCATTGTTGTGGTTATCAGAAAGGAAGTGCTTATGAAAAAACTTTACAAAGCCGCGCCAGCCTTGTTCGCCCTCGCTCTTGGAGTTGCGCTAACACACACAGCGCCAGCAATCGCCAAAGATTGTGATTGGAAAGTCAGTGGCAAGATCAGCAGCCTGAATTTGCTCTCAGAACTGAAAACCAAATTTGGCAGCAAATCGTATCTCGAGAACCTCGAGGTGAAAGTCTCGGCAAAAGAAAAAGTGCTTGGCATTTGGGGAACGTGGAACGCCTGGAATATGGTTCGCAGCAACTCGAGCGGGTCGTTTACCGCAAGCAACAACAAAAACTGTGACGAACGGCGGTTTAAGGTCGAAGTGCGGTTTAACGACGATGACCTCGAGATTCACTGGGAAAAATCGACTCAAATTTTGAACAAAGATGTCAAATGGTACACGGTTCATGACGAAACCTCTGGCGAGCATTCAGCCAGCGTGGTCAACCTTGGCGAGTTTAGTTTTGGCACAAACAAACTCGACCTGGACGACTACGACGCGCATCACCATGCCGACATCTGGCAGGTGTATCACATGGCAATCGATCAGTTTAAAGGCATGGGTGCAGAGTTTGGGTTCAAGAACAAAATCAAAGTCAAGTATCCGCATGACAGTGCGATTGTTGGTTCAGCCGAATCGAGTTATGCCAACCCAATCACACATCATATTTACATTCACAAAGATGCCAGCACCGATCATTTCAACCTCGTCACGATGTACCACGAATTGTTTCATGTCTGGATTTACGAGCACTTTTCTGGCGAAGGTTGCCTGACCGAAAGCTTGGTGTTAACAGGCAGCACCCACGGAATTGTCAACGACCCATGCGTGGCGTTTAACGAAGGCACAGCCGAATGGGGCATGGGGCAACTCGAGCAAATTTTATTTGACATCACGCCCGAATTGCCACGCAGCCGTCAAAACCTGAAAAGCGCGGGTGCGACAAACTTAGGTTTGGTCCAACGCTTGGACAACGGTTGGCAATCGCTTTTAAGCACCATTACCCTACCCGAACTTGGTAAATACAACTTTAACGGCACGGGTACACTTATCAGCTTTTTGTCGCCACTGCCAACAGGTTGCAGCAACCCCAGCAACGGCTTCCACAAAGTCTTATCGGTCTTTCTCGAGCATTCAGACAAAGGCTACCCGAAGTTGCTCTCTAAAAATGAAACCACCATCGAGACTTTTTTGACTCGAGCCGATGCGATTCTGGTTAATTTTGGCACAACTTCAGTCAGCGACTTGCTGGTGCGGAACTTGTACCGCGATCTGATTGATCCCAGCAAAACCACGCAGCCTTCAAATGTCTTGTGCGGTAAATAAAAAATCCGCTTCGAGTTTCTTGAAGTGAAGAAAGGCGGTGATTCGGACAGCAAATCCTATCGGCTCGAGGCTCTAGCCCTCAATCAAAAGGAGTACCAAAATGAAAAACGCAGCATTGGTCGGACTGGCAAGCGTCTTAACTGCAATCATGGCATCGTGTGGCAATCAACAGGTAGTAGTACCCACTGAAAGTGCGGTTTTTGAAGGTTTGAAATACACTGTGGATGGTCAGGTGGTTTCGACAGAAGCGGTGAAGCAACTCGAGCAGCAATACGGCAATTTGTACTTCTTGGGCAGTTCGCTCGATGTTTTAGAAGTTTTTACCAGCAAAGCCGATTTGGAATTGGCAAAAGACAGTCAAGTGACCCTGCAAAACATTTGCATTGGACGCAGCAAAAGCTCTTTCTGGGAAGAAGTCGGTTACGCTGGTGAAACGCCACTCGAGGTATCCAAAGGCTCGAGCAGAGCTGATCTGACCAACAATTTTCAACCCAGTGGTGAAGATTGGAACAACGATATTGAAGCCATCAAATTGGCTTGCAACGCGTACACGTACATGTATACTGGAGCGAACTTTTCAGGCAGTGTTTTGGTGCTTCGCGGCGATGCCGTTTCAAACCTGACAGGTTGGAACAATGTTATCAGTTCGGTTGAAGTTGGGAATTAAACACGGGTACTCGAGTTTTCTTTTGAATAACAGCTCAACTTTTGAAACGCGACATGTTTATGTGTCGCGTTTTCGCATCTTCAGGCTCGAGTCACGATTTCGCCAGTTTTATTTCAGGTTGCTGGTCTTAAAATTGATCTCGAGGAGAAACCATGAATACCAATATCTTGAAAATCGGTGCTGCCCTTGCCTTATCAAACCTGATCTCGAGTGCCACCGCCACCGAATTAACCTTGTACCCCAGTTTTTCTGAAGTCCGCGAAAATGTGCAGCTTTCAGGCTCGAGGTTTGATTGGACTCCACCCGCCGACCTTGGCGATTACCTTGTGCCTGGCAGCTTAGAACTCGAGTACGCGAACGTGCTTTCAATGCAACTCTTGCCACCTTCGGGCAGTTTGCTGTCGTTGTTTGAAGGTAAAGTTGTGAAAGTCTATTTCAACGAAGAGTGGGTTGAAGCCAAGGTTATCAAAGCCGATATTGGACTGTTTGAAATTGACGGTGAATTCATCCGTCTCGAGGGTGCGGCAGTCAAATTTCCATCGCTCGAGGGTGCGCGGTTTGCGCCGACCTACTCGTGGAAGTTCGCGGGGGCTGGCGGTGCGGCAAAAATTTTGTACAGCACCCGAGGTTTGTTCTGGGCGGGAACGCGTTACACCCTGAACGTTTTAAGCAACAATACGGCAAACCTGACCGCCTGGGCAGACATTCAAAACCTCTCGAGCCTCGAGTACAACGTGGCTAACTTGACCTTGTTGGCAGGTGATGTCAGCCGAGAACTGGATCAAGAATTTGCCCAAAGTAATCGTATTTTGCAAAATCAACAGAACGAGCCAACCAGCACCACAACGGCAGGAAAATTAGCTCAACGCATCGTTTCTGCTGGCGAACTGGGCGGCTTGCAAAGTTACAGTTATCCCAAACCCGCCAGTTTTGCCGCCAAAGCCACGACAGGTTTACCGTTCATCAAAAGCAATCAAACCGTCAAAGACATCCTCGAGTATCAAGGGCAGTTTGATACCAATTCTCGAGCGACAACATCTTTACAACGCGTGTACTCGTTCATCACGCCGCAAGGATTGCCGACAGGTGGCGTGACCGTGCGCGAATCGGGGCGTTTGGTTGGACAAACCAGTATTCCCAACACGCCCAAACTTGGCAATGTGCGCCTGAATTTGGGCAAAGATTTCGATGTCAAATTGATTCGGCTTGTGCAACCCCTCGAGCGAACCAAAAAGATTGCCCGTTACCGCGTGGATTACACCGTCAAAAACGTCAAATCTCGAGCTGTCAACGTCCGAATCGCAGAATTTATTCCTGCGGGTGTGAAGCTCGAGAAAGTCAAACTGCCCAGTTTTTTAGTTGAGCCTGGCGCGTTCGTTTCCCGCCCGACCATTGCGGCTGGGGCGACGTTCAAAGGCAGTTACGAGATTGTGTTTTCGTTAAAGTAACATCTCGAGTGGGACTTTAAACCGAACGGCAAGACGTTTTGCCAAACCTTTGGAAATCTCGCGTCGCCCAGCCAAGACGTTGCTTAATTGGCTTTGCGATGCGATTCCTTCTCGCTCGAGATCGGTTTGTGAAACCCCATGTTCTTGCATCAAATGCCGCAGCACATCTTGGGGTGTTCCAGCTTCAAAGTTTAGGTTTTCGTCTTCCCATTTACCAATGTAAGCGCTCAAAATATCAAACAACGCCATCACTCGAGGGTCGTCAGGATGGTATTGATCGGTTAAGTCTTGCATCAGGCTAATCAGGTGCTTGTACTCGGTTTCGTTGGTGGCAGGTGTAATTCCACCAATGGCGGCGTTAAATTGAATAAACGGTTGGAAGCTGCTGGTTTGCATGATTAACTCCGTTTGCTCCATTGGGTGTATTCGCGGTGTGAGAGAACGAATTTGATGAAAACGGTTTGGGTGCGGTAACTGATGCCACAAATAATTCGGTAATTGTTGCCGCCCACGTTAAAAACGGTCAGTTCTAAGTCTTTCTTTCGGACATAATCTGCGCTAGGGAAAACGCTGTGCAAGTCGTTCAAGTGGTTGCAACGAATGCGCTGCATGACCTTGTACCACTCGAGCAGGGATACCTCTGCCTCTGGGTGAGCGTTCCAGAAATCCTTGAGCGCGGTTTTGCTGATGACGTTCACCAGAATCAGTATATTGCAAAATGAAATGATTTCAACTGCCCCGTGAAGGGTGCTGCCACAATCAAAAGTGCTCGAGTCAGGCAATTTAAGGTTTAAGCGGTGCTAGACTGATCGCATGAACGAATTGATTTTTCTGGTGGAAGAAGCCCCAGAGGGTGGTTTTAACGCTTGAGCCTTGGGTGAAAGTATTTTCACCCAAGCCGATACCGAATTTGAATTGCACGCCATGATTCGAGACGCGGTGTTGTGCCATTTTGATGAAGGGAAAGCACCTAAGATTTTGCGTTTGCACCATGAATATTAAGAAGTTCTGGTGGTGTGAAACTCGAGGATTAAGGCGCGGGTATTTTCGGCGTGGAATGGTGCTCGAGTGTTCCCGAAGTGAGATAAAAATCAAAAAATAAGTACGTTCCACCTGTCTAGCAAGTAAAACTCCCTTCTCTCCTCGGAGAGAAGGCGACTCCGCCCGCCAGGTGCACGTTTGGGGTCAAGAAGGCTGGGGATGAGAGGGGAAGCTTGAAGGTATTTTTGGGGCAAACGCTCGCGGAATCAAACTTTCTCGAGGTGCTTAATCAACCTTGCCAGCACACCGTTAACAAACTTCCCGCTTTCCTCGCCGCCGTATCGTTTGGCAATCCTGACCGCCATTTCAATCACGAC
>JANLWR010000688.1:0-5229 GCA_031364625.1 Deinococcales bacterium
TGGTGATTTGCATGTTCTTTAACGTGACCGTACCAAATTGCCCTGTCAGGTTCACACCGTCGCCAGTGTTGGTGGTTAACACGCCGCCACTGCCAGCCGTTGTTCCAGTTCCAGTGACCGTGAACGAACCCGTGGTGTTGGCTAATTGAATGCCGTTAACCCCGCCGCTCGAGCTTACCCTGGTCAGGTTAACGGCTAAATTACCACCTGTTAAGTTAATGGCTTGGGCTGCACCCGCCACAACACTGGCGCTCGAGACGGTCAGTGTGCCGCCCACCGTGCCTGAAATGCCGCCGACAGTCAAACCAGAAATGGTGTTGTCAGTTACCACCGTGATCGGACTGGTGATGGTTGGTGCTGTGCCAGCCGCTTGCAAGGTACTTGCACCAACGATCAGCGCCACTCCCGAACCAATCAGTTGTTGATTGTTCTTGAGGGTAAAGCCCGTACTGCCCGTGCTGCCGTTTTTAACGTAAATAAAGTCATTCACAGCCGTGGTGTTCGGCGCGGACACGTTCAAGCTCGAGAGGCTTTGTAACGGTGCGGTGCTGCGCCCATCGCCGCCACCCGCCGCACTCGAATCGATGTACCAGACCATGTTCGACACCGACACTGGGGCTTTTAAAGCTGGGGCGCTGCAACCCGCCACGGAATAACTGAAGGTGTCATTGATCCTCGAGTTCACTTTGGGGGTGAACGTGAGCGAACCGTTGCTGGCAATTGAAACATTGCCGCCATTGGTGCTACTTGCGCCACCCGTGACCGAACCGAGCGCCGTGCCATCCAAGGTCGCGTATTTGGATGCCAAACCGGAAGCGGCATTGACCGACAATTGCGTGTTGCCAATCGCAGAAAAGTTAAACGCGGTGTTGTCGGTGATTTTCAGGTTTCCACCCAAGTAAGCAAGCACGCTGGCAACACCCACCGTTTTTGCGCCAGGAATAAACACGCCGTTGTTGGCGGCATAACTCGAGCCGCACAAATAACGCACTTCGGTTGCCCCCAATGCCGTGGCTCGAGCGCCCGCGCCAGAGGCGACTTGCTCTTCCAAACTCTCGGTCACGCGGGTGACGTTGTCGGCAAAAATCAAAAAGGTTTCGGAGTAACGGTAAGCAGTGTTGCCAGCGCCAGCGTCACCGCTTTGCGGGACTTGCAAACCGATGGTCAGGCTGTTGGTGTTGGTACTGCGCAAAATACTCCGACCATTGCCGGCATTTCGGGCAACGTAACCATAAGACAAGACGCCCTCACCCGCGACGCCGTTGTTGATCAAGCCACCCGTTTGAGCGTCGGTTTGAATGGTGCTGGTTTCAGCAGGCGTAAAAATTTGCATGTCGGCATGGGTATCATCAACAATAAAACCGCCCACTCCATCGGTTTTCATGCCGTGCGCGGGTTTGAGTTGCAACGCCCAAGTGGCGGCGTTGCTCGAGCCACCACCAAAATCTTGAATGTTGGTGAACGCACTGCTACCCACGTTTTCAGACCCGACAACGCTGCGCCTGTGATACGCAATCAACGTCACATTGCTGTAATCGGTGGTGGCATTCAGATTCTCGAGGCTAAATTGCGCCGTTAAAAAACGACTCGCGCCTGCCGTTGGAGTCTGAACCTGTAAGATTGCCTTGGTGAATTTGAAATCCGTTTCGGCAGGAAAACTGGTGGCTCGAGTTTGACGGTCAAAATGTGCCGTGGCGGTTTTTGCGCTCGAGTCAAAATCAATCGTGATTGATCCGAGCATGGTTGGTTTAAATGCCACAGGCGCGGGTTTTGGTGGTATTTGAGGTGTTGGAGGGGCAACCTCGGCTTGGGGTTGACCGCAAGCCATCAAAATGCTGGCAAGCAGCAATCCAGTCCATCCCAAATGAGTTTTCATTGTAGCTCCTGCAATGCAAATGGGTTTTGTACAACCAAATCAATTGAACTTGGTTCGAGAGAACTACCGATAGAGAGTCCAACACCTGTCAAACTTAAAAAATGATGCAACTCGAGGGTTGGCGTTTGATACTGTTGTTTTTTGACCTCGGACTGGACGTTGCCGGGTTGTTCTGGAGGTTGATGTTTTATCATGACTGACCTTCCTCTCTCAAAGTTCTGCCCTATGAAATACTTACCAGAAGCCGCACTCATTCGCCGAAATTCCTTTAAGTACCAAGACGATTTTCTCTAACCTGTGAATCATAAAAGTCTAGCGTCATTTTGCCGTCACATGGGAAGTCTGTCTCGGTCGAATGAATCCTGAACACCTTAAAAAAATGAGAATTTTAGCAATCAGGGCAGGTGTATCATCTGCTCAATAATAAAACCGTTCATTTCCATCAGCCAAAGAATTTTGAACCATCACTTCAAATCAGGCAAGAAGCACGCTTTATTGAATGCAATGGATTCTCTTCGCAGAATCTTCGATTTTCGCGGAACGAATCTGCACGACAGGACGTAAACTAAGGCATGAGCCTTCTCGAGGTACAAAACCTAAGCAAAACCTACGGCAGCCGAAAAAGCGTGGACAACATCAGTTTTTCATTAAATGCTGGCGAAATCGTCGGCTTTTTGGGACCCAACGGCGCGGGCAAAACCACCACCATGCGAATGATCGCAGGCTTAATCCGTCCCACGTCAGGCAACGTCAATTTGCTTGGCAAAAGCGTTCCAGGCAACACCCTGCGCGACATGGGCGCAATGATCGAAGAACCCAGCTTTTACCCCTACCTGTCTGGGCGCGAGAACCTCGATTACGCCGCAGGAATGCACGGCGGCATCTCGAGAGGGCGCGTGACCGAAGTGCTCGAGATGGTCGGCTTGACCGCAAGGGCAACAGACCGCGTGTTCAAGTATTCTCAAGGCATGAGGCAACGCCTTGGGCTGGCAAGGGCGCTCTTGCCCAGTCCCAAGCTTTTGATGCTCGACGAACCCGCCAACGGACTCGACCCTCGAAGGGATCGCCGAACTGCGCAACATTATTGGAAATTTTGGCGAACAAGGGATCGCCGTCCTCGTCAGCAGCCACATTCTCAGCGAGGTCGAACGTTTCGCCCCCAGAATTTTAATCATCAACAAAGGGCAACTCCTGCGCGACTCGAGCCTCCATTCAAGCGTGACCAACACCGAAGCCGAACTGACCTACCGCATCGAAACCGAACAAGCCGTGCAAGCCCTGGAAATCTTAAAACGCGAAACCTGGGTGACTCGAGCGGACTTATTACCAACAGGCGTTCGCGTGACTATTCCAAGATCGGGGGCGTACCGCCTCGCGCCGCTCTTGGTGCAAGCGGGCATCAACCTTACCGAACTGGCAAAAGAAAGCGAAACCAGCCACGCCGGCGACCTCGAGCGACTGTATCTCGAGGTTGTTGGCGCACAACAGAATGGAAGTGGCATCAATGCTTGAAATGATTAAAGCCGAATTAACCAAAGCCTTGCGCAAAAAACGTTTCTGGCTGTTGTTTGCCATCATCGCCATCATCGTGCCACTGGTGCAAGTCATCAGCGCCGGATTTTTATCAGGACGCGTCTCGAGTGCTCTGGCAGAAAGCGCCACCGTCTCTCGAGCGATTAGTGAGATTGCCTCGCCGTACAGTTTGGCACGAAACCACGTTGGCGGCACACTCCAAGCCCTACTGTACGTGCTGGCAGCCATTGTCGCCGTATTTATTGTCGGCGAAGACCGCACCTACAAAATGTGGAAAACCATTCTGGTCGCCCAACCAAACCGTTTAAGGGTCTTAACCGCAAAATTCTTATCGGGAATGCTGATTTTACTGATCATGATTGTTGGCGGTCTGATCGGCGCATTGCTTTTTGGTTCGGTCAGTATTGCGCTTGGTTATGCCACAACCTTTGCCGGCGATTGGGGCAATTTGATCGGCATTACGGCACTGCAATGGCTTGTCTTGGCAGCACCCCTCGCGTTAGGGTTTTTAATCAGTTGGCTTACAGTTTCACCCGCCATTGCCGTGATCGGCGTGATTTTCATGCCCGCCATTCTGGAAACCATCGTGACCGCCTTAATGGCACTCACCGTCAACAGAATCACACCCTTAACTGCCGCCTTTGAAGCACAACGCATTCAACAAAACGTCGAAACAATGCGCCATTACTTTTTCACCCCAAACGTCGGAATTGGCACACGATTGCTTGGCGATACCATTAAAAGCTTGGGTATGGGAGGCTCGAGCGACGTGATCCCAGTCATGGATTGGAATCAAATTTGGGCTTCGGCTGGCATTGCCGCCGTGTACTTCGCGTTGTTTGCTGGCGTGCTGGTTTGGAATTTCACGACTCGAGACGTTCACGATTAAATTTAAATGATGTAGGGGATGGTCTGAGACCATCCCCTACGACCATCCATCACATTTTGCTTAAACCATTTCACGGTATCCAGGCAGCGTCAAAAATTCAATAAACGGTTTTGCCGTGGCAACCTCGAGCAGCAATCCCGCAGCTTTGGCAAAACGTTCTGTCCCCAGTCGCTCGAGTTCGGTGTTTAAAACGTTTTTGACCAGCTCGAGCGTGACCGTGCTGCCATCTTCGAGTTTGGTGCTGTGCTGGGTCCATTGCCAGATTTGTGCCCTCGAGATTTCGGCGGTGGCGGCGTCTTCCATCAGGTTGTTGATTGGCACTGCGCCCGAACCGTTCAGCCATGCCTCGAGGTATTGGAGTGCGACGCTGATGTTGAGGGTTAAGCCTGCGAGGGTCACGCCGCCCGTGGGAACGGTCAGCAGGTCTGTGGCGGTCACATTCACCTCGAGTTGCTTGTCGATTTGGTTTGGGCTTGGCATGATGCGGTCAAAAACCTCGAGCGCGACGGGAACAAGCCCTGGGTGGGCAACCCAAGTGCCGTCGTGACCGTCTGTGGCTTCGCGGGTTTTGTCGGCACGGACTTGTTCGGTGGCTTTGTTGTTGGCTTCGATGTCGTTTTTGACGGGAATAAACGCACTCATACCGCCTATCGCATGGGCGCCGCGTTTGTGGCAGGTGCGCACCACGTGCGCGGCATATTTGGCCATGAACGGCACCGCCATGGTGACGGCGGCGCGATCTGGCAGGACCTTGTCGGGATCGGCCTGGAACGTCTTGATATAGCTGAAGATATAATCCCAGCGGCCGCAATTGAGCGCGGTGATGTGATCGCGCAGTTCGTAAAGGATTTCATCGGCCATGAAAGCGCCGGGGAGGGTTTCGATGAGGACGGTGGCGCGGATGGTGCCGATGGGCAGATCGAGCATGGAT
>JANLWR010000690.1:0-11214 GCA_031364625.1 Deinococcales bacterium
CCCAGAGCCATTTTCAGTCTGGCACTTGGTTTTGGTGCAATCGGCATGACGGTTTCATTTCTGCCACAAATCTTAGCGATTTTGGTTGCGGGCGCAGGCGCAATTTTGTTTGAACGCCTGCTGGTACAACCCTACTGGAACGCCATGTTCAAATTTGCCAGCACGCCCGCCAAAAACCTCGAGAGTGTCAAAGGCGCAACCGCCACCGCCAACACGAACTTTGACGCCAACGGGCAAGGTTTGATCGAACTCGAGCTTGACGGACAAGTTCGCCAGGTTTTGGGAACGCTGCAAGACAAAACCAGCAGCGTTGCCCGAGGTGCAAAGATTCGGATTGAAGCTGTGAACAGCGACGGAAGTTGTATCGTCAGTAAAATTTAAAAATAGATCATCATTCTGGCTCGAGCGGCTGTGCGTACCTGAACCCTCGAGTAGTGCAACTCATGCAGGTACGACACCCTTAAAGGAGGGAAGAAAAAATGCCAGATTTGGGATCATTTGTTTACATCATCGCCGCCGTGCTCGTGATTCTTGTGGTGATTCCGCTGATTGTCACCAGTTTTTTACGCAACGTGGACGCGGGTTCGATTCGTATGGTGAGCTGGGTCAACGGCGGCACAAACATTTACCGAGGACCAGGCAAAAGCCTTGAAGTACCGCTTTTAACCCAAGGCACAACCCTCTCGAGCAAAGCCATTAACGTTGATTTGGACATTACCGATCAAACCGCCGACATTGACGCAAATGGTGTACCGCGCCCAATCAAAATTCAAGTTTTGGCGAGCGCGATTGTCAGTGTTGGCGACACCGACGGATTGATTCGCACCGCCGCCAACAGGTACTTTGCCAAACCAGACGATGAACAACTCAACACGCTATCCGACCTGTTGACCAGCGCCGGACGCCGCGCGATTAACCTGTTGACTCACGATCAATTGTTTTCCGCCAAAACCGCAGGTCAGCGCAACGAGCCAGCGCCAGACAGCGAAGATGATGATCCCTTGGCAATTATTATTCGCAAGGCTTGCAGCAAAGAACTGACCGACCTAGGACTTATTTTCAACAGCCTCAACATCAAAGTGGTGCGCTCTGAGGTTGCCGAAGCCCGTCGCCGTCAAAGTGCCGCCGAAGCCCAAGCCAATGCCGATATTGTCAGCACCCAACAAACGCGCCGTGCCAAAGAGGCGCAACTCGAGGCGGAACGCACCATCAGCGACAAAAGCCGTGAACTCGAGCAAACCAAAGCCTCGAACGCCAAACTGGTTGCCGAAGCCGAAGCCAGCACCCAAGACGCGCTTGGCAAACAACGTTTTGCCGAGCTTCGCGCCACCCAGGTTGCCCAAGCCGAAGCCGACGCACTACGCGTGAAGGTTGCTGCCGATGCCGACGCCACCCGAGTCAAAATTGCCGCTGAAGCCGACGCGGCAAGGGTTCGCATGGCAGCCATCGCCCAAGCTGAAGCCGAAGCGATTCGTATTTTGAAAGTTGGTGAAGCCAACGCCAAAAGCATTCAACTGTTTAACGAAGCCATCCAAGCCGGCGGCGAGAGTTACCTGCGTTACCGCCAGATCGAACAACTGCCGCAAATTGCCCCAGCCATCGCCCAAGCCCTGGCGCAAGCCAAACTCATCAGCATCTCGAGCGACGGTAAAGGCGCTGCCAGCGATGTCACCAACCAGATTGGCAATGTGATTCAAATGGTCATGGCAACCCAGTTGATCGGTAAAAGCGGTGTGCTTGACGCGCTTGGAACGCAAAACACAACACCGACCTCGAGCGTCAAAGCCACGAACAAACCCGTTGATGGTGTGATTGATTTAAACACTTAAAATCGATTTGAAATCAGAAGCTCGAGAGACCAACCCTCGAGCTTTTTAATGCCCGAATTTGCGATTCGCTCGAGTATCACGACTTTAAACCAATACGCCATTTGGCTGATCGCACTTTAGAGGGTTTTTTGGTGTAGACTTTCGGAAATAGTTTTACTGCATTGGAGGTGACACGAATATGAAAACAACTCAGCCCCTTTTAACTTTCGCTTCGAGGCTTTTCGCCCTGTCTCATTCAATCAGGAGTCAAAGTGATTCATATCGTATCAGCCGTACTTTGCAGGTTCAATTCTAAAGACTCGAGTTTTAAACCCCAGTTGGTGGCATCATGAGCCGCCGTCCGAGCACCCGTGACAGCAATTTGTCCTGGGATGAAAACCGTGAAGCCTTCCAAGACCGAGGGCATCGTCACGCCCGCAAACCACCGCGTCGGCGTAGCGTTGCGGCGCTCTTGTCCGAAAACCAAACCGATTACAAGGTCGAAGAACACGTCAAATTCGACGACCCTGGCTTGCAAGAATTATTCGAGCGCGGTTTGATTACTGATCTTTTGTGGGAACTCAAATCGGGTAAGGAAGCCACCGTTTACGTGGTCGAAGGCAAAGAAGGACTTGCCGCCGCCAAACTTTACATTGACTCTCGAGTGCGGTCTTTTAAGAATGACAGCCTGTACCGAGGCTCGAGGTTTATTGACGACAAACGCCTGCAAAAAGCCATCGAATTGCGCTCGAGCACCGGCATTGGGGCGCAGAATGTCTTGTGGGTTCAAGAAGAATTTGGGCAGATGCACGCCCTGCAAAGCGTTGGCGTTCCAGTGCCACGACCAATTGCGCTCTCCGAGGCGGGCAATGTGATCTTGATGGAATTCATTGGCGACGAAAACGGCGCTGCACCGCGCCTTAGTGATGCCAAACTTTCCAAAGCCGTTGCCGAAGAAGCCTTCAGGCAGAGCGTTCACAACATGGGTTTGATTCTGGGCGCGGGTCGGGTTCACGGCGATTACAGCACCTTCAACATTTTGTGGTGGCAAGAACGCTGCATCGTGATTGACTTTCCGCAAGTCGTGCTGGTGCAACAAAACCCCAGCGCCAACATGATTCTCGAGCGTGACGTGGCGGGTTTGTGTCGCAGCTTTGGGCACTTTGGTTTGCGTCCAGACCCAATCGAGACTTTAAAGCAAGTGCGCCGTGTGGCTCGAGAGGTTCAAATTGCCAAACCTTCTGAAGAACTGGCATTGGTGCTCTAAAACTCGAGCCTTCACATCCGTCATCTGGCAGATGCGAAAAAGTATCTCGAGCGATCAAACTAAACTCAGGAGATTCAATCATGCAAATTCGTGCCTTTACCGAAAATGATTACGAAACGCTTGCCCATATCGAAAAATCTGTCAATCCTGATCTTGCTGACAGCGCCGAAGAAACTCGTTTTTACGATGAAACTCGAGATAAGCACCTTATTTTCAAACGCTTTCTGGCTGAGGATGTGAGCGGTAACGCACTTGGAGTTGGAGTATTTCATCACTCGGGTGATCGGTTTCATCCCAATAAATTTTTTCTCGATATTAACGTGCTGCCCGAGCACCGATTAAAAGGCGTTGGACGGGGTTTACTCGAGCATCTTTTAAGCCAACTCGAGGCTCATCAGGTGATGACTGCCCGTGCCGTGACTCGAGTGGATTGGACGCACAGCGTTCGATTTCTTGAGGGTGCTGGTTTTAGCGAGGAATACCGCGCTTGGGAATCGAGGCTCGATGTGCAAAGTTTTGATGCCAGCCCGTATTTGCAACTCGAGGAGCAGTTAAAACGAGACGGGATAGAGCTGAAATCTTATGCCGATTTGCTGGGGACACCTGATTTGGCGCATGAGTTGTGGCGTTTGGAAATGGATGCCAGCCGCGACATGCCCGATCCTGAACCGTTTACGGAAACAAGTTTTGAACGTTTTGAAACCAGGGGTTTGAACAGTCCTGATTTTGCTCCAGAAGCTTATTTGGTTGCCGTCAAAACTGACAGTGACCAGAAACTCGAGTTTCTATCCGAAAGCACCCTGTGGTGGTCTGAGGGCGAAATTGACGCTTGGAACGGTGCAACCGGCACTCGGCGCGAATGGCGCGGCAAGCAAATTGCGCTGGCGTTAAAAGTCAAAAACATTCTCTGGGCAAAAACCAAAGGTATAGTTCAAATCAAAACCTTCAACGATGATGTCAACCGCCCGATGCTCGCCATCAACGAAAAATTGGGTTTTGTCAAACAACCCGCCTGGGTGCATTTTGTACGGCATTTTGAAAGGAATTCATGAAGATCAGTATTCGACCCGTCAACCCAAGCGAAGATTTTCCTGAAATACTCGAGGTTTTAAACGCCACAAACCCAAACTTTCCGTTAACACTCGAGTGTTTACATCACGAGGAAACTTCTCGAGATTTGAATTTTTATTTCGTGGGTTTTGTCGCAGTAGTTGATGGTGTGATTCGAGGCACGACATCTGTTTTTGAAGACCCGTTCGCGCACCGTGCAGGCAAACTCAATTTACAGTTACGGGTGCACCCAGAATTTTGGGATTCACGAATCGGCTCGAGTTTGTTCGAGTATGTTTTAAATCACATCAAACCGTTGAATACAGAGGTTTTACAATCTGGCGCGGGAGAAAATTGGACTCGAGCCATTCGCTTTTATGGCGACCGAAATTTTGTTGAAACCTGGCGACGCACCGAATCGAGACTTGAAACTCGAGATTTTGATTTTACGCCGTACCCGCACCTCGAGCAGCAAATCAAAGCCGCAGGAATCGAGATCAAAACCTTTTCAGAACTCGAGTCTGACCCAGATCGAAATGCGAAATTATACGAACTGGATTGGGCGCTCTGGCAGGACATTCCATTCGGTGAACAGATCAGCAGACCCAGCTTTGAAACCTGGAAGCACGAAATGATCCTCGACCCGATATTTGAACCCGACGGCTGCTTGATTGCCGTGAAAGACAACGAATTTATCGGTTACACCAGTTTTATCAAAAACCCAACTGGTTTTTTGATCATCGGCATGACAGGCGTGCTGCGCGAGTATCGCGGTATGGGATTAGCAACTTTACTCAAACTTCGCGGCATCAAATACGCGCAAACCATCGGCAACCTCGAGATCAGAACTTTTAACGACGCGCCGAACACCGCGATGCTCGAGATGAACCGCAAGCTTGGTTTTGTGCGTGTTCCTGGTTGGATTCGACTTGAAAGGAAGCTTTAAATCATGATCAGTATTCGTCACGCCACGACTGAGAATTTTTCCAGAATCGCAGAGATTCAAAATCTTGTTTCGCCCGAACGTCCGCAAAGTGCTGCGGAGTTGCTCGAGGACAGTGTGAACCGAGATCCAAAAATCAAAGAACAATTTTTTGTTGCCTTAATTGAACAAGAAATTCAAGCCTTTATGATGTACACCCAGCACCCGGGTCACTTTCATCCACAACATTTTTGGCTTCGAGCAGCCGTTCATCCAGATTTCCGCAGGCGTGGCATTGGTTCAAAATTGTTACTGACCATTCAGCAAAACCTCGAGCCTTTCAAGCCGATTTTATTGCAATGTGGTGTTCAAGAAAACCGTGATTACAGTCTTAAATTTTTAGCGCATCACGGTTTTAAAGAGGAATGGCGACGTGTCAACATGATGCTTGAACTCGAGCATTTTGATGCAGCACCGTTTGCGGGTTTGATCGAAAAACTCGAGGCGCAAGGCTTTGCCTTTAAAACCATTGACCAACTGCGCGACGACCCAAACCGAGATCAAAAACTCTGCGATTTGGGCAATGCCGTATCAGGTGATGTACCACTGGGAATGCCTGTTACAGACTTGAGCCTCGAGCAATTCAAGAAATTGATTCTCGAGGTTTCTTGGGCGCGAGAACAAGCTTTTTGCGTGGCAATTTTTGACGGACAGTACGTGGGCGTGAATAACCTGGGCATTGATTCAAACGGTCATGCGTTTGTGGATGTAACGGGTGTGCTTCCCAATTTTCGTGGACGTGGTTTGGCGCAAGCCTTAAAACGAATCGGCATTGAATGGGCGTTGCGCCAAGGCATCAAAAAAATGTTTACATCCAACGATTTGGTGAACGCACCAATGTTGGCGGTCAACCAGAAATTTGGTTTTGTCCATGAACCCACGCAAATTCGGTATGGTAAAAAACTGGTGGGAGCAGAATGAAACTCGAGATTCGACCCTTCAACCGCGACGACCTGAGCGGCATTATTGACCTTTGGAACATCGTGCGTCCAAACCAGCAACGCACGCTTGACGAAGCAATTTCTGACATGGACACGCTCGAGGCGCAATACCAAACAACGTTTTTTGTCACCGAACTCGAGGGCGCAATTATTGGCGTTGCGGAAATCTACCGTCATCCTGGCATGTACCACCCGCACAAGTTTTTTGGCAATATTTTTGTACACCCCGAGCATCAAAAAAAGGGCATTGGCACGGCGTTGTACCAGCAAACGCTTCAGTTTTTAAGCGCACTCGAAGCCATCAGTTTCCGCAGCCAAGTCGCAGAATTCGACGCACACAGCCTTCAGTTTGCCACGACTCGAGGATGTAGCGAATCCAAACGCGATTTTGAGAGTTTGCTGACCGTCAAAAACTTTGATTTCTCGAGCTTTGCAGGGCTTGAAAACGTTGAAGGTATTGAATTTCACACGGCAAAAGAACTCGATTCGACGGTTTTTCGCCAAGCTTTTTTTGATTGCTTCACCGCCACCCGAGCCGACGTGCCACGCTCGCAAGCCGCCAGCCCAATCAGTTTGGGGTTTTTTCAAGAACAAGTGCTGGGCGACGAATATTTTCTTTGGGACGCAACGCAAATCGCGCTCGACCCAAAGACCGATACCATTCTCGGGTTTTCGGGCGTCTATCAAGGCGCTCGGGAAGGCTGGATGGATCAATGGCTGACCGCAACCCGCCGCGAAGCCAGGGGTCGCGGGATTGCCCTGGCGCTGAAATTACGGGTTGTAAAATACGCGCTCGAGCAAGGGTACAGCACGATTCGTACCGACAATGACACGCGCAACGCGCCGATGCTGGCGATCAATGACAAACTCGGTTTTGTACGTCAACCCGCGTTGATTAGCGTGGTGAAATTCTACCGAGACGACGAATGAGCCTCGAGATTCGACCCGCTACGCAAGCCGATTACCCAAGCATTGCCGCGATTCACAACGTGACTTGGACAGATCATCCTGTTCTTGCTGAAGACCTTAAGCGTGTGGATTCAAAACGCACCGAACAGAATTTTATTAAGCGTTTGATGCTCGAGTTTGAAGGTGCGAATATTGCAGAGGGTTCGTTTCAGCATTTAAACGAAAACGATTTTGTGCTCGAGCTGAACGTACTGCCCGAGTTTCAAGCTCGAGGTTTTGGAACTGCGTTTTACCAGTTTCTCGAGGCGGAATTGGAACACCATCAACCTAAAAGTGTGTTTTGCAAACTGTACGAAATTCATCCATTCGCACTACAATTTTTTCAAGCTCGAGGTTTTAAAGAAGGGGCGCGGTTGTACCATCAGCGCTTAAAACTCGCTGGGTTTCATGTTGATAGCCAGTCTGTCACGCAAAAATTAATTGCCAACGGTTACAGTTTCCAAAGTTTTACCGACCTGGAATCTGACCCAAACTGGGAGCAAAAATTGTGCGATCTGTACAATAAAACTGACGTTGATGTACCTCGAGTTCGAGATTTTGAACCAATCGGTGTTGAAGAATTCAACACCAAGATTCTCGAGAATCCCAGATTGTTAAAAGCGGCTTCTTTTGTAGCAATCAAAAATGGTGATTGGGTTGGTTTAAGTTTGCAGCGCATAAGACCAGACAAGACGCAACTTCATACGGGCATGACGGGCGTGTTGCCTGAACATCGCGGGCAAAACCTGGCGTTGGCGCTCAAACTCGCCACGATTCAATACGCCATTCAACACGGTTTTACTGATCTGCATTCTAACAATGCCAGCACCAATATTCCGATGCTGGCAATCAATCAAAAACTTGGTTTTGAACGATCAAAGGCGCAAATTCAACTCGAGAAGCGTTTTAACCGAATTTAACGAACATTGGGGGTTGCACGCCAACCATTCGCGCCATTGTCCAAAGCTGACCTTTGTGGTGCGCTTCGTGCTCACGAGCAAAATCGAGCAGTTTGTAAACGGGCAATTTCATGCCGCCAAACGCTTCAACCACTGTTCCCAATTGCTCGCTCGAGAGTTGAGAAATTGTGTCGGTCAAATTCGTACCTGCTGTTGCCAGTGCGACTCGAGCCGCCGTAAAATCGGTGGCTGGTTCTGGACTGATTGGTTTTTCACCCGCCATCATGGCAATCAATCGCACGTTGGTTGCGGTTAAGTGGTTGGTCAGTTCAAGAAAATTCTTACCACCGTCCCAAGCGGCGAACGTGGCTTTGTCCTCTGGGATTTGCCCCAGAAGCTCGAGCAGTGGGGCGCGGTGCATCTGTAAAGCTTGGGCGTATTCTTGACTTGAGTACGGCATAATATTTCTCCTTTTGAAAGCGAGTCAGTTTACCGCAATGCGAATTGAGCTTGTGGTGACATGGGTTGCGTTTTTCTCGGGTTTTCAGCCATGACGTAGAATAAGACCATGAAATTATTGAAAGCCGTTTTGGTCATCTTCGCACTCGGTTCTGTCGCTTCGGCTGCCAACCTGGACGGCGTTTACGTCGGAACGCTTGGCAAAGCTGCGATTGCGTTAAAACTCGAGACGGACAAAAATTCGGTGGTGACAGGTACGTATTACTACCGCAACCACGCGGTTGACCTTCGTTTGGAGGGCAAAGTCAGCAAATCCGTGGTCAGTCTTTCCGAATTTGAATCGGATCGAACGGGTGTTACGGCAAAATTGACGCTGAAAAGTGCTGGCAATACGTTTACGGGCAATTGGGCATCGGTGAAGCAACCCAAAAAACCCTTGCCAATCAATTTGCACCGCGTGACTTTGAGAGATTTAAGCAGCATTAAATTGCCCAACACCGCGTTACTGAACAAATGGAAACTCGAGCGACCTTTTGATTACCTGCGGTTTGACACGCCCGCCAAACTGGTGAAAACCGAAACCGTGAACGGCAAAAAAGTGCAGTGGTGGCTCGAACCGAAATCAAAAATAGAGTTTTTAAGGCTGCCAGGTGAAAGCAAAACCGTCAACGATGTTTTGACCGACGCGCATTACAACCTTGCCATGACCGATTTGGACTGCTTGAGTTCCGGCAACGGCGAGTATTCGTATGATCCCAAAGTGGCGCTCTACTCGAAACGAATCCTCAGCATTTCGGCAAGTGTTTATTATTACTGCGGTGGTGCGCATCCCGACGGTGGCGCGGAAAACCTTAACCTTGACCTGAGCACGGGCAGGGATTTAAACATCGAGGATGTGTACCGTTTTGTGCCAATTCCTGAAGGCTTGAAAATTGACCCGAACGATTATTCCGAAGCGTACAGCAAATACCAGGAAACTCGAGGGGCAGCCATCAAAAAATTGATCCTGGCAGAGTTTGGCACGTTCACCAAAAATATTGACAAAGAATGCTCGAGTGCTTACGTCGATGAAATTTTTGCCTATTTCAGTTGGTATTTGACCGCCAGAGGCATCGTGATTCAATCGGCTTTTCCGCACGTTGCCGCCGCCTGCGATAACGATTTTGAATTGCCTTACAACAGCCTCACGCAGTACCTGTCCCCAAACAGCGCCTTAAAATAAGCCAAGCGACGGATGCCAAAAGCTCGAGCATCATGGTGAAATAAGGGCATGAATTTAAAGCAAAATTTCGGTAGGATGAAGCCGTGACCTTTCCCATCGTTCAGCTTTCAGGCTCGAGTTTTCAGCAGGGCGTTCAACACGGGACGGAACTGCAAACGCGCATCGGTGAAAACCTCGAGATTTACTTTGACCGTTTTCTTCGTGAGGCGCACCTTGAACGATCCGAGGTACTGAGTCGCGCCGCGAAGATGCTCGAGGTCATCAAGCGTTTAAACCTCGAGTATTACGATGGAATGCGCGGCATTAGCCAGGGTTCGGGTTTTGACTTGCTCGAGATTGCCGCTTTAAACGTGCGCTACGAGATTTTGTACTACCAATTCGGCGAGGTTGCCCTCGAGGAGCACGGACTAGCGCCGCGAGAACGCGTGGTTGATGGCTGCACCGCGTTTGCTGTGATGCCAGAAGCTTCAAGCACCAACCAGCTTCTGATCGGGCAAAACTGGGATTGGATTCCCGATGTCAAAGGCGCAATTTTACATAGCAAACACGACGACGGACTCGAGACGCTGGCTTTCACCGAGGCAGGAATTTTTGGTGGCAAACTCGGGCTAAACTCCTTCGGCGTGGGTTTGTGCATCAACGGCATCACCAGCATGGACGACGACTGGGCGCGACCCGTCCGACCCGTTCACGTGCGCTGCTACGAAATTTTAAAATCTAGGGAGTTTGAAAAAGCCGTCGCCATTGTGACCGATGAAGCCAGGGCGTGCAGTGTGAATTTGCTGGTGGCTCAAGCGCCGAACATGGCAGTGGACTTGGAGGCAGCACCTAACGGCGTGCGGCAAGTTTCGTGCAGCCTGGGAACGATGTCGCATACCAACCACTTTCTGTCTCCAACCGAACTGGGCGTGATCGAACCACCGTCGGAGCGCCGTGACAACTCGAGGCACAGACAAGCCCGAATGACGCACTTATTAGAGTCCAAACGCCCACTGGCGCTCGAGGATTTACAAACATTCTTACGTGACCGTGACGGCGGCGCAGACGGCATTTGTCGTTACCCAAATTTGGACGACCCACCAGAAGAGCATTACGTAACCGTCACCAGCGTGGTCATGAACCTCGAGACGCGAGAGATGTGGATTACGGACGGACAACCAGACGTGAATCCGTTCGTACATGTCAAGCTCGAGGAGAGTTAAACTCCTTTATGGCTCGAGATGTATTTCATGACAAAGTTCGACACGCACTCGAAAGCGATGGTTGGACAATCACCGCCGACCCTTTGGGATTCAGCTTTGATCTCTTTAACTTGATGCTTGATCTGGCAGCAGAACGCGTTCTTGCCCTGGAACGCGGCACAGAAAAAATTGCTGTTGAAATCAAAGGGTTTGGCGGCATTTCTAAAATCACAGAATTTCATGCAATGTTAGGACAATACGAAAATTACCGTTCTGCACTCGAGTTACGTGATCCAACCCGACAACTTTACCTTGCCATTCCTGACGTGCTTTACAACACGTTTTTTCAGTCCGAATTGGTGCAATATACCCTCAAACGAAACTCAATCGCTTTACTTGTTTACGACCCAAATGAAGAGGTGATAACACAATGGATCAAACACTCAGCTTAGAACAA
>JANLWR010000736.1:0-2146 GCA_031364625.1 Deinococcales bacterium
TACCCTACGAGACCGATTTGACTGGCAACAGCACTCTGGTGGTACGTGAATCTTGTGGTGGATCGCTCAGAGTTCAGGAACAAGACTTTGCTGTGCCAAAGTTTGAAAAACTCTCAGCTCGAGAACGCGCTTTGTACCATCAATTTGTTGACAGTTTGGATCAAACAGACCTTTCTTTTGTGCACCAGATGAAAAACTGTTTTGAATCCGACCTCAAACAAAACCAAGAACTGGAAGTCTGGTACAGCATTTTGCAAACCTGGCGGCAAAAAGCTAAACTGGAACTTTCAATCGAAAACCTGATCAAATTTGAAGCCAGAAGCACCATGATCGGGGGCGTGCTGGTCAAAACCATGCAAACCGCCACCAGGCTCGTTAAAGCCGGACGCCAAGTCCACACGACCAACAACAACCAAATCGCCGTGTCCCTCAGTGGTCACGAAACGCTCGAGACGCTGATGCAAGACTTGCAAACCAACCTGAACGGACTCGGTTTAAACAATTACCTGGTGGTGTTGTACGAAGAATTTGGACTCCAACCATCAGCGAGCGCTCGAGTTTGGATTCAAAAATCGAGCGCCAACCCAGGGATGGGTCAAACCTTCAAAACACAGGCACTGTTGCCCGAATCGATGCTGGACGTTCTATCCGAGGGCACTTGCAACATTTACCCCTTGTTCGTTCACGAAGAGCATTACGGTTATATCTTGTTAAATCATCCAGACCAGTGGGGTTACGACGGCGAACGATTGGCGTACCTGATCGGTCAGGGCATTCACCGTGTGGTCAAAACCCAAGCCTTGAAACAATACTCGGAACGGCTCGAGCAACAGGTCAGAATTCGGACGGAACAAATAGAACAAGCCAATTTAGAACTCAAACGTTCATTGCTGCTGGACGGTTTGACCGGTATTTACAACCGCAGCGCCTTCGATGATTACTTGCAACGCATGTGGCAACAGCACTACAAGTCCCAAGAACCTTTGAGCTTGCTGATGTGCGATGTCGATTTTTTCAAAAAATACAACGACCGTTACGGTCATTTGCAGGGCGATCATTGTTTGCAATTTGTTGCCAAAGCGATTGCCGAATCTGCCCCTCGACCCGATGATTTTGTTGCCCGTTACGGCGGTGAAGAATTTGTGGTGGTGCTGCCCGAAACCAATGCCATTGGTGCAATGCGGGTTGCCGAACGAATTCAAAAGCAAATCACCCAGTTGTGCCTTCCGCACCAGGGCTTGGACAGCTTTGAAATTGTGACTTTAAGCATTGGGATTCAGACCATGATTCCGAGTGACAAAACTTCAATGCAAGATTTGATGCAGAGTTCAGACATGGCACTGTATGCCGCCAAACAAAACAGAAATCAGATTGTTGCCAGTCGCGCCTGGGGGGTGCAACCAAACTAAAATACCTGCCCAAAGCCGTGTGTCACCGTAAATTCTGGGGAACAATCTCAAGATCATTGACTGTTCCCCAGAATTTGTGTTCTCAAAAAACCAGTTCCCTCACTCGAGCCAGATAAATTGTTTGGCTCGAGATAACCGATTGAAGAGATAGCGCTTTGGGTGTGTTGACCTTGATTTATGAATGGCTTTTAGATTGTACAGCACCTTGCATATTGGTTGACGTAAGCGCAAACTAAACCATGCGACCCTACTCCACAGATCTTCGAGAACGAATCATCCAACACCACACCGCAGGCGTTCACCACGACGAAATTGCTTCCACATTCCAAGTCGGACATCGCACGATTGAACGTTACATTCGCCTGCTCCAAACCACAGGCTCGCTCGAAGCCCGAACCACTACAGGTCGTCACCGATTCGTTAACAACGATCAACTTCTCGTCTTTGAAAAGCAACTTGAGAACAATTCAGATATGACCCTAGAACAACACCAAAAACTCTGGCTAGAAACCCAAGAACAACTGCTCAGTACAGCAACCATCAGTCGAATGATCAAAAGACTTGGTGGGACATTCAAAAAAAGCGACCATGCCCGTGAGCGGTTTCGCCCGTGAGCGACCATGCTCGTGAGCGACCATGCCCGTGAGGTGCATTTTATGGTCAAGAAGGTGCAAGTTAATGGTCAAGAAGGTGCGTCTTGAAACCAAGAAGGTGCTGCTTTAAGGGCAAGACAGGTG
>JANLWR010000484.1:0-2029 GCA_031364625.1 Deinococcales bacterium
TCACCAGTGCAAACCCAGTTTCGAGCTTTAAATTGACTGTCCCAAGCGCCAGGTTTGAAATTCCAAAACCAGTGCCAAACTCGAGTGTTGCATTCTCGAGATTCCATTTCGCGCCAGTAATGTCTAAACCTGTGACAGCAGGAGAGAGTGCCAGCAGGCTGAAGGTTTGGTTTTGCCGCAGTGGAAGCTCGAGGGCTTTATTTGGAATCAATATCCAGCCTGTTTCAAAGCCACTCTCGAGAATAATCTCAAATCCCTCGATTGTGTTTTTGGCGGCAGATAACGCAATCGCTAAGGTGTGGTCAAAACGTCCTCCGAACGCACCGAACACGGTGGCTTGCGTTGCGCCCGCGTCTTTGGCGGCTTGAATTGCCAGTTCAAAATCGGTGCTGTCCTTGTCAGGATTAAACTCGAGACGCGGTACGCCAGGAAACGCTAAACCTTCGCTCGAGTCAAAATCTCCCACCCACAAATCAAGTTTAAGATTTAAGGCTTTCGCGTGTCGTGCGCCACCGTCGGCGGCTATCACCAGGTTGGTTTCTCGAGCACGTTTTAGCACTTTGTCTGTAATCTCGAGGTTGCCACCCACCAAGATCGCCGCGTGTTTCATCTTGAGCCGAGCACGTAACGCATGGCGCGGGGCGTGTCACCGGTGCGTTCGAGCAAGCCGTCTTTGGTCATGACGCGCAGCAAATGGCTGGCTTGCGAAAGGTTGATGCCGAGCAAAGCGCGAACGTCTCGGTTGGCGACGCTGCCCAGGTTTTCAACCAGTTCGATCACGCGTTGTTTGACCAGCGCTCGAGTCTCACCGAAACTGAATTTGACCTCTGCTTTGGCAGGCTCGAGGCGTGCGCGTCCTTGCAGCGGAATGGGTTTGCCAATCGCGCCAAGTGCGGCATTGGAAAGCACCCAAGCCTCACCGTGACGAACGACCAAATCACTGGTCTCGAGCGGCTTCAAGGCTCGAGCCACCTGATCCTCGGGCAGTTGCAAGGCTTTGGAAAGTGATGCGCGGTCTCCCTCGAGTTCGCGTTTTAAGTACGCCAGCACGATCAGGGCGTCTAAATTTAACGCGCCCATCTCCTCTTGCTTACGGGCAATGAACCGCGTGAATGGCTCGTCGAATTCTGGATTGTGGAGTCGCAAAACCACGCTGTCGGGGTAAGAGGTGTACTCGGGAATTTCTTTGCCGTGACGCAGCAACAACCTGTACATTCGGTCCACGCCGATGCCCGCCCGTTCGATAAAGCCCATTCGCGCCAGCGCATCGGCAAGCACGGGGTTGCGGCGTTTTGGGGCGTGACGCAAAATGTTTTGGGCGTTCACGCCGCCCGCAAATGACCCAGGATTGGAAATCTCGAGTTTGTTCGGATGATGGTGAATTTGAATCGTGTCGCGGCTGGTGTAATCGCGGTGAACCAGGGCGTTCAAAATCGCCTCGCGGTAGACCACCTCGTCGTAATCCCAGACTTCAATCTGAAACAAACCGACGTTCAAGGTTTTGTACTGGTTTCTGGCTTGAATCAATTCGCGCAGTCGCTCGAGCAGTGCAGGAAGCGGTTTTAACAGCGTTTCGCGGAATTCAAACTCGAGGTCGTTGGTGGCATGGTTGTAATAGTCCAGTTCGGTTTGCGGCACGTACCGTTTTAAGGCGCGTGGCGTTCCAGCCAGCAAAATACCAGCAATATTGGGTTGTTCACCCTCGAGCAGTCCCAGCGCCTGCAACAAATCCAAATCTGGCAATTCTGCCAAGCCAGCACCGCGCCGCGACTCGAGCACCCCGCGAAGGCGATGCACCTCGAGCGGGTCAATGTCGGACAGACTGCTCATCGGTGGTACGGTCGCCGTGAAATCTGGGTCGGGCATCGGGTCGGCTGCACTTGCCCCCAACGGCTCGAGACTCGAGCCGTTCCAGTGCAGCACCTCGCCTTGTGGGGTTGCCAGCACCATCCGCGACCTTGGTACGTTGACCACCAGCATGGATTTGCCCTCTAAAGTCGCCGAGGTGCAATTGACGGTCAATTTGCCA
>JANLWR010000755.1:0-2318 GCA_031364625.1 Deinococcales bacterium
CGAGTGTATTACATGGCTTTTATCGCGGCGCTCCCACGAGGTCGAGGCAACAAGGCATTTCCGCAGAAATTGTCACGACCGGTCTTCAGCGCGGTGTTCAACGCTCTCTTTTCGGACGGCTGTTTGCTTCCCTCCCACCGTCGTTTGTTGCATGTCGTCCATTCGATGGCACTCGGCGGCTTAGAACCGCGTTCACCCTCGAGCGCGTGTTCTTCCCTGGCAATTTCGGCTTTATTGGAGGTTTTTTCTTTCTTCTGAAATGCTGCGCCGCGTTCACGCCAAACGATGCGCACGGGAATGCCTGGAAGTTCGAGGTCTTCACGAATTCGGTTGCGCAAGAATCCCTCATAGGCTCGAGTGACAAAATCGCTGCGGTTGCAAAAAATAACAAAGGTTGGCGGCGCGATTTCGGCTTGGGTCATGTAATACATTTTTAACGGCTTGCCCTTAAAGTTTGGCACTTGTTGACGCATCTGCCAAACCTCGAGCCACCTGTTGAGGTCGCCTGTCGAAACGCGGGTTTGCCAGAGCGTATAGAGTTTGGTGCATTCGGCGAGCAGTTCGTGAATGCCGTACTCGTTGATCGCACTGGTATAGACCCTGGGCGCAAAATCGAGGTGGTTGAGGCGCTGGCTAATGTCTTTTTCGACTTTTTTAAGGTCTTCTTCTGGCACCAAATCCCATTTGTTGATAATGATGATGACGGGTTTGCCCGCGTCATACGCCATGTTTGCCAGTTTCATTTCATGATCGCCCAGTTCAAACGGGTCAATCACCAGCAAATTGACATCGGAATTTCTGATGCTTTGTTCGCTGCGCAACTGTGCGAAGAGTTCGATGTTGTCCTTCGGGCGGTGACGAATTCCGGCGGTGTCAATCAAAATAAAACGCTGTCCAGCGTAATTGAATTCAATGTCAATCGCGTCACGGGTTGTGCCTGCAATCGGCGAGACAATCACGCGTTCCGAACCCGTGATGGCGTTCAACATGCTGGATTTGCCCGTATTGGGTCGTCCAATTAACGCCACCCGAATCGGTGAAACATCGGTGATTTCCTCGTCGTCTTTGGGTAAAATCTCGAGTACCTTGTCCATCACGTCGTCCAAACCCCTGGCGTGTTCGGCGCTGGTTGGCATTGGGTCGCCAAAACCGAGTTGATAGAGGTTCAAAAGAAGGCTTTCTTGTTTGTTCGAGTCAATCTTGGTGGCGACCAAAATCACGGGTTTACCGAGACGGCGCAACCATTTGGCAATCTCTTCATCGGCGCTCGAGAGTTCGGTACGGGCATCGACGGCAAACAGCACGACTTGGGCGTCATGGATTGCCATTTCGGCTTTCTCGAGAATTTTGGCTTCCCACTCGTCACCGCTCCACAGCCCGCCGGTGTCCATCAGCAGAATGCGGTGGTTTTCGTAGAGCATGAATTCTTCTTTGACATCGCGTGTCACGCCTGGCTCGTCAGCGACCACGGCGGAGCGTTTGCCGATCATGCGGTTGAACAAACTTGATTTGCCCACATTGGGGCGTCCTACAATGGCTACTTTATGCATTCACTGTTCCTCTAAAAACATCCTGGGTAAAGATTTGAATTACTTGGTGTTGAACGCAACTAACTATCCAAACCACTGCAAATCTTTACCCCGACCAACGGGAGTAAGGACGATGTACCACATGCAGAAATGAAAGATTTGGAGCGAAGCAGAAAATCTGCAATGTAGGCATGTGGTACTAACATTCCAAGTTTAGACTTGGGTTGCTCAGTGTACACGAGTGGGTCATGAAATGTTGGGCAAACAACTTAATAGGCTGATTTACGGGTTTGGCTCTCAGTTGTCGCACAGATAATTCAGTAAACTACAAAGTATTCGGAGGTGCTCGAGGTGCTTAAACAAATGGCGTTATTGTTGGTTGGAGGTTTGCTTGCGGTTGGTGGTTTTATGGCTGGGCGCATCAGCGCCCCAAAAGAAATTGTGGTTGTCAATCAAAACATTCCTGGTTTGATTCGTGTTCAAAACACGCAACAAGCCGCGCCCGTCAATCCGAACAACGATGCTCGAGAGTTAATCGCGTTAAATCCTGGTGGTCAGCAGCCAGGGCAAGGACAGCAACCGCCACCTGGTCAGGGTCAACAACCGCAGAATTGCCCTGTGCAGATTTATCAGGATGGAAAGTTGTACACCTTCCCGCAACCGGGGCAACAACCTCAACAAGGGCAGCAAAATGGCAATCAGCCTGGGCGTGGTGGTCAGCCGCAAGAGTTGGTTCCTTTGCAACCAAACGCGCCGAGTAGCACACCTCAACCAAACACGCCATCACCG
>JANLWR010000786.1:0-6822 GCA_031364625.1 Deinococcales bacterium
TTGATCGGTTTTACCGGCGATCAAGAACAGGGTTTGTACGGCATCGAACTCTTCACCCACGATCAATTGCTGGCTGGACAAGACGTGGTTTTGACCATTGACCCCGTAATCCAAGCGATGGCAGAGGCGGCGCTCGAGAAAGCGATCCGTACCGAACAGGGCGACACTGGAACGGCTGTGATTTTGGAAGCCAAAACCAACCGCATTTTGGCAATGGCAAATTACCCCAATTTTGACCCGAACAATTGGCGCAGCGTGCAAAACAAAAGCAACTGGAGTAACCGTGCCCTGCGCGATTACATGGACCCTGGTTCGACCATGAAAGGATTGGTTGCCGCCGCCCTGATCGATTCGGGTTGTGCCACGCCAGAAACCGCCGTTTATGCGCCAATGCGCCGCGTGATTTCGGGTATTTCGATAGGTGATGCTATTGAGCACAAATCAGACCTGAACTTAAAAAGTGTGCTTCGTTACTCGAGCAATGTCGGCATCAGCAAACTGAGTGAATGTCTCTCGAGCGAACAGTTTTACGGTTATTTGCACAAATACGGTTTTGGGCAGGAGGTCTGGTCAAGCACCAACTGGGGGACGCCAGGGGTGTTGCACGATTGGAGAGACTGGCGACCGATTGACCGCGCGACCTACAGTTTCGGGCAGGGCATCAGCACCACCGCGCTGCATTTGGCTACCGCTTACAGCGTTTTGGTCAATGACGGAATGTTGGTAACGCCCACGCTGATGGCTGGGCAAAAAGTGCAAAAACCTTACCGTGTCGTCTCGAGCAGCGCCGCCAAGCAAACCCGCGAGATGCTACAAGCCAGCGTCGAAGACGGGCTGAAGTTTGGTATCGTCCCAGGCTTTCCGCTCGGTGGGAAAACCGGAACGGCTCAGACTTGGACAAAAAGTGGGAAAATCTCGAGCGACGTGTACGGGGCATTATTTGCAGGATTTTTTCCTGTCGAGAAACCAAAAGTCACAATTTTGGTTGAAGTTTTTCATCCTCGCAGGCAAAAACATGGTTCGCAAGTCAGTTTGCCTGCCTTTACCGACATCACCCGCGAGTTGACCAGTTATTGGCAGATGACGCCAACTGAGGCGAGTTTGAAAGCATCCATGTTCAAAAAGACACATCGCACAAGATAAAACGTAGGGGCGCTGCTTGCCGCGCCCCCTATGCGATACTGACTTTTGATGATTTGCGTCATGGCTTTAATCTGGTACATTAACCCAATGCGTTCTTTACTCACCTCACTCAACTTACTCATAGAAGGCGGAATTTTGCTTCACCCCCGAGGTCTGGCATGATTGAATCAAACCTCAACCCACTAGAGCCTCGAGACTGGATTTCAGCGCTCGAGGCTTTTGGCGTGGTTATCCATTCAGATGCTCGAGCAGCCACGGCAATCACTTGGGATTCGCGCAAAGTCAACGAATACACGGCTTTTGCGGCTCTTGCTGGCGATGCGGAGCACGGCAACAAGTACGTTCAGGCGGCGCTGGCTGCGGGTGCGCCGTTTGTCTTGACTGATTTGGATGTGCCGTGTGCGGTGCGGGTTTCTGACGCCACGGCAGCGCTGCGTGCTTGGGCGCGGGCATGGCGACTCGAGACTGGTGCAACGGTCATTGGTGTGACGGGTTCGGCTGGTAAAACCACGGCACGTTCGTACATCGCGGCGGCGCTGAATTGTCCGAGCAATTATTACAACACCTTAAACGCAATCGCCTGTTACCTGCTCTCGAGCGTCAACCGAGACTCCAAACACGTGCTCGAGCTTGGTATTGACCGCATCGGCGAAATGGATGAACTGGTCAATTTGACCGAACCTGATTTGGGTGTCATCACCAGCGTTGGTGCGGCGCACCTCAAGTTTTTTGGCAGTTTGGAGCAAATCGCTTTTGAAAAGGGCAGGATTCTGGCGGGTCGTCAAGGTTTGGTTTCAACCTCCTGCGCAAGTCTGTACCCAGGCGTGCCAAGTTACGGTTTTGAAGCTGGCGCAACCTTTCAGGGCACAAATTTAAAACTCGAGGAATTGAGCGTCAGTTTTTCTTTTCAAGGTTTACCCGTGACCATTCCCAACCCTTCACAAAAAGTTGCCGAAGCCGCGCTGGGCGCTCTAGCTATCGCTGGGCAATATAATCTCGAGCTATCCGATGCGATTGCTCGAGTCCAAACCGTAGAAGTTCCAGGCGCGAGAATGCGGGTCGAACAGGGACTGCAATTTAGACTGATCGACGATTCGTACAATGCAAATCCCTTAAGCGTCAATGCCAGCCTCGACACGCTGAAACGTCAGACGGGACGCAAGATTGCGATTTTGGGAGATATGCGCGAACTGGGTGAAACCTCCCCAGAACTTCACGCCCAAATTGGTGCTCGAGCGGGGAAAATTGCCAAACTCGTGATCGGTGTTGGCGTGTATGGCGACGACATTGCCGATGCGGCTCGAGGTTCGGGCGCACTTTCGACCTCGTACCCAAACTCTGGGATTGCCGCGCTCGAGATTGAAAGCCATCTCAAACCTGGTGATACGGTGCTGGTCAAAGGTTCATTGTCGGTCAACATGAAATTGATCACCGATGCAATTCGGACTTTAAATGGCGAGGTACAGGAATGAGCGTGGTGATTGCTACCATTCTCAGTTGGTTTGCCGTCGGCAGTTTTGTTGGCATTGCCAAAAGCCGTGGCTGGGGGCAGACCGTGCGCCGTGACGGTCCCGCCACGCACTTAAGCAAAGACGGCACCCCCACAATGGGTGGCGTTCCGTTTTCACTGGTCATTTTTCTGGTCTGGCTGGTCATGATTGGTTTAGCAGGTTATACAGACCGCAAAGGTTGGGCAGCTTACTTAATGAGCCTCGGCATGGGTTTAATCGGTTTCGCCGACGACTTTTTAATTGTTCGCTCGAGACTCCTGGGCGCACCGCGCGGCGGTCTGAAAGCCAGGGAAAAACTGCCCTTGCAAATTCTGGTGGCGGGATTGTTCGGCTATGTTGTCGCTGGGGATGTCGCATTGTTTGGCGTGTTCTGGCTTGACGCGATTGCTTACATGCTGATCTGCATTGCTTCCGTCAACGCCGTGAACTTTACCGACGGCATCGACGGGCAATGCGCTGGTGTGGTCGCCATCATGCTCGTGCCGCTCATTTCCTCGAGTCCACTGGCTGGCATTACCGTTGGCGCACTTGGTGGGTACTTGTGGTTTAACGCCAAACCCGCTCAAATTTTTATGGGCGATGCTGGTTCTCACGCGCTCGGCGGCATTGTCGCGGGTGTTTTCATCACCCAGGGTTGGACTTGGATGCTGCCGATTGCCGCGATCATTCCGGTGCTCGAGGTGTTAAGCGTGTTTATTCAAGTCAGTTATTTTCAGTACACCAAACGCCGCACTGGCGAGGGCAAACGCGTGTTTTTGATGACGCCGATCCACCATCATTTTGAAAAATTGGGCTGGGCAGAAACCAGGGTGGCGGCACGTTTTTGGATGATCACGCTGGTTGGAACAGCTCTGGCTTGGGCGATCAAAACGGGGACACGATGAAGACTGATCCTCAAAAAGTGCTGGTTTACGGTCTTGGACGCTCTGGCATGGGCGTGATTCGGCATCTCAAAAAATTGGGCTGGACTGGCGCGTGGTTCGATGCTAAAACCAACCCTGACGGCGAATTCGAGGCTGTCAGTCACGGGTTTCCTCGGGTTATGAAGCTCGAGCCGAGTGAATTCGATCTGGTCGTTGCCGCCCCCGGCGTGATGGTGCAAAACCCTGACCTCGAAAGCTTGCGAAGCGCAGGTTTGCCCGTGATTGGTGAGGTCGAACTAGCGTACCTCACAACCTCAACCGCAACCATTGGCGTGACTGGCACGGCTGGAAAAGGTTCAACCACCGCTTTAATCGCCCATCTTTTGCGTTCGCAGGGTATCAACGCGCTCGAGGGTGGAAATTTTGACCCGCCCCTGCTCGAGATTGTGGATTCTTGCGAGGTTGCGGTGACTGAACTCTCGAGTTTTCAACTTGAACGCATCGACACCTACCGCCCTAGTATTGCCGTCATCACCAACATTGGTGTCGATCACATCACCGATCATGGTTCGCTCGAGCGGTATCACGCGGCAAAATGGCGGATTGCGCAGAATTTAACACCTCAAGACAGTTTGGTTTTTCCTGCCAGCATTGTCTTGGGTCGTGAAACTCGAGGGAATATTGTGCGTGTGCCCGAGACTGGCGATGTGCTCGATTTGGCTGGAAATACCGTGCTCGAGATTTCCAAACTGCCCGTCAACATTCACCCGATGAACGCCCGCTTAGCTGTCCCTGCCGCACTGTTGTACCTCGAGCGAATTCAAAAAACTGTCAACCTCGAGAATCTTCAAAAAGCCTTGCTCGAGTTTAAAGGTGTCAGTGGTCGCTTTGAAACCATTGCTGTGATTGACGAAACGCGGTTTATCGAGGATTCCATCGCCACCCGAACCCTTGCCGTTCAAGCCGCCCTCGAGAATGCCCCTGCGCCGATTGCCTGGATTTTGGGAGGACGTGACAAACTTGGTTTGGTCGAAAAACAATCCGAACTTCCCAAGATGCTCAGTCTTGTCAAACACAAAGTCGCGGTGATTCTGGCGTTTGGTGAATCGGGCATGACTTACGCCGAATATTTCAAAATTACTGGCGTCAAAATCGTTGACCTCAGCCTCGAGAAAGACGGCGAAAAAGCCCTCGAGAAAGCCGTCAACATTGGTGCTGATCTGGCGCAGGGCGGCTCGGTCTTGCTCGCGCCACTCGGTACGAGTTTTGATTTGTTCCCCAATTACAAAGCCAGAGGTGCTGCGTTCAAAGCCGCCGTTTTAAGACTCGAGTTGAGAACCCCGCAACCCACCAGAGGAGCGCCATGAAATTCAAACCCCTCCATCCCGTGCTGCTCCTGACCCAACTGACCTTGCTGGCTTTGGGCTGGTTGGGTGTCGCCACCGCCTCACCTTCAGAACTCACGCGGCACGTCATCCTCGGCGTAGTTTCACTCGGCATCACCTGGGTTGTGACCCAATTTCACTCGAGAATCTCGGTGCGTTTTGGTTGGGGATTTTGGGTGCTCACCATTCTTGGTTTGGCTGGCACATTTTTCCTTGGTGATCGAATCGCTGGCGTGAAACGCTGGATTGATCTTGGATTCTTTCAATTGCAATCTTCAGAGTTTGCCAAACTTGCGCTTATCGCCTACCTCGCCTCGTTTTTTATTCGTCGCGGTACTGGTTACAAACTGGCAGGTCCCGTTGCCGTGATTGGCATTACGGCATTGCTGGTTTTGATTGCGCCCAGCACTTCGGCTGCCGCCTTCATTTTCTTGCTGGCTTTAAGCGTGATGTTTACGGCTGGCGTTGGTGGTTTTCGGATTGTCAGCATCGTGATTCTTGCTGCCGCCATTACCGTCCCTGCGGGTTCGTTGTACTTGGCAAAAAATCCTTACGTTGCGGACCGAATTCAAGGATTCCAAAACTCCGTTAAAGGGACACAGGACAAAACAGGCATGAATTATCAAAACCGTCAGGCAACTAGGGTTCTCTCCAAAGCAGGATTCTGGGGACACGGACCCGATAAACCACTGCCACACCGCGTTCCCGCCAACACCACCGACTTTATTATTGTTCCCGTCGCCTGGGCTTCAGGTTTGCTCGGCGTGAGCGTCGTGATTGCCGCTTTCGGCGCAATTCTGGTGCTCGGTCTGCGCGGTGCAAGCCTCGTCTCGAGCGGTTACTGGGGTCAAGCCTACATCCCCTCTGAGCGCCACGGCAGTGCCATTCTCGCCTCTGGCGCAACCATCATGTTGGTCGGGCAAGCCATCGTCAACCTTGGCGTGGTGCTCGATAAACTGCCCAACACTGGCATGGCACTGCCCATGATGAGCATTGGCGGCTCGAGTTTAATTGCTTGCGCCATCGCCTTCGGTTGGATTCACAACGCCTACAACGAAGCCAAAATCCCAGTTCCCAAAAACGTTGTCGCTCGAGAGGAAGCCATGATTCTCGAGGAACAAGAAAAGCAATTGGCAATGAGCAGTTAGCAATTAGCAAAAACCCTCGAGCCACACCAGTTAGCGCTTGAATCCCCTTCTCCCGATGTTGGGAGAAGGGTTAGGGATGAGGGGCAGCGCAACAGCAAACTTTTCTGAAAACAAAATCCAAGCTTTTGGTTTTCTCGAGAATACTCACCCAAACAAGCAAAACAATCAATCGCTTTCCTGGAGTTCCCAATGTCCAATCCCCCTCAAATTCTTCTCGCCACCGGTGGCACGGCTGGGCATATTTTCCCCGCCGTGGCGCTGGCTCGGGCGCTCGAGCCTCATGGGTTGAGCAGCGCGATCATTGGCGGTTTGGGCGGCATGGAAGAGGGGATTGCAACTCGAGAGAACCTGGGTTTTTACGGTGTCAGAACGGGCAAAATAGACCGTTCACGCCCTGATCCTCGAGCCTTAATGCGGGCGGTGGCGGGGTTTGGCGATGCCGCATCAATTGTGGGCAAATTGCGTCCGAAAGCCGTGGTGGGTTTTGGTGGTTTCGCCTCTTTTCCAGGTGTGGCTGGCGCGTGGTTGCGCGGTGTGCCAATTGTTTTGCACGAAGGCAATGCGCGTCCTGGTTTGGTGACACGGGTTTTTGCCAGGAGCGCCAAAATGATTGGGCTTGTGGACAAAGCCGCAAAACTCGAGCTTGGTGGGGCAAAAACAAAATTGGTCGGAATGCCCGTCCGCGAGCAACGCATGACGCGACCCGAAGCACTCGAGAAACTGGGTTTAGAACCGAACAAGCAAACCATTTTGATCATGGGTGGTTCGCAGG
>JANLWR010000787.1:0-5203 GCA_031364625.1 Deinococcales bacterium
TCAACGTGTTGTTGACCACAACCACCGCTCGAGAATTGGCTGGGCTGCTGACAACGGTTGCCGAATCAAGCGTTTCGGCTGTGACACTGTTGAAGCCAACACTGTAATTAAAACCATCCGTATCGGTCACTTTGTAAAAAATCTTGACGGTTTTGCTGTCAATTCCCGACGAAGTGGTTTGAGTTGCGGTTTTCGGGGTGCTTCCAACAACAATGATGCAGCCCATCAAAGAACTTGCGACTGCAAGTGCTCCAAACATTTTGAATACGTTCTTCATAGATCCTCCATTGACGCTCGATCTTTACTCTAGCGCAGCTTGGTTACTTCATGCCTTCACTTTTCATTAACTCGGACTTAAACTTGGGTCATGAAAGTCTTCAGGGGTGAATTATGCGTTTTAAAATTTTGGTTTTGTGGTTTGTGGTTTTGATGGGCAGCGCCGAGGCAGCACCGCAACTCTGGCAGGCATTCAGTAAGACCGCCATGAAACACGCCAACCTCGAGCAGTTAAAACTTGCCACTGGCACGGATTTAAAAGTCACGCTCGAGAAAAACGCCAAAACGGGTGTGCTCGAGACTGGCATTATTCCCGTCAACGCCGACACCGCGATTGCTTCCTGGAATGCCCTCACGCCAGACAACACGTATCTCGAGGTTGAGATTCGGGCGCAAATCGGGACGCGGTGGACTGGATATTACAAGATTGCGCGTTGGAACAATGCCAGTGAAAAGTATTCGTTCGCCATTCCCGCCGACCGCGACGGACGCGTCAGCACAGACACGTTAAAACTCAAACATGCGGCGAAAGGTTTGCAATTAAGGATTTCATTTCACTCAGGGCTTGCGGGTGTTAGCCCAACACTGACGGGTTTGGCAGTGGTCGGCAGCCTCTCGAGCCAGCATTTCACGGCTGCCAGCACCGTTTCCAACCGTCAAGCCTGGGGACTCGAGCTTCCCGTGCCAGTTCACTCGCAAATGATTTACCCAGACGGCGGCGAGGTCTGGTGCTCGCCGACCAGCGTCACGATGATGCTGGAGTATTGGGGTACAAAACTTGGCTTGGACCTTGCCGACCCTGTGCCAACAGCCGCCAAAACCATGTGGGATACCGAATATGACGGTTCGGGCAATTGGGCTTTTAATATGGCTTACGCCTCGAGCAAAGGTTTAAAAGCTTATGTACACCGTCTCTCGAGCCTAGCCCAAGCCGAAAGCTATATTTTAAGAGGCATTCCTTTGGCGCTCAGCATCGCCTGGGGCGTCGGCGAACTCGAGGGGGCGCACATTGCAAAATCGGGCGGGCATCTGGTGGTCTTGCGTGGTTTTACCAAAACTGGCGATGTGATTATCAACGACCCTGCCGCCAAAACCGACGCTGGCGTGCGCACCGTTTACAAACGCAGTGAACTCGAGCGGGCTTGGATTGGGCATTCGGGTGGTGTGGTGTACGTGATTGAGGGGAAGTAAATCTCGAGTGACCGAAACGAATGCGAAAACCTTAACGATGAATCGTGTCCCAGGTTAAGAAGAAATAAAAGTTTTCATAGATCAATTGTTTAGTTTTTTCGTCATTTCTAACGAAGTACCCGCACCAAATTTTATAGAATCCTGATAGAAACTTGAATTCTTTGGCTTCGCCTTCAACCCTAACTTGATCATTGCCCTTGACTGAAATGGTTTTAGGTTTACAATTTTGTTTCACGTCATAAGAGGCATTTTCGCCAAGCACTGTTTTGACAAGGTCAGAAATATATTCTACATTTGTAAAATTAAAATCAATAGAATTGTGAAGAAAATAGTAATTTGAAGGATTACCGTTGTCAAATTCTTGATAAACCAATTTTGCATCTGGAATTTTATTCATGATGTACGTGTATTGAGTATTGCGAGCCGATTCTGCATATCCACTTGTATCTTCATACTCTTTTTTATTTTCTACACATAACCATTTTTTACAAAAATTACTTTCGATAAAATTTTTACTGTTTTTGTTCATTACCGAACATGAAAAAAAGCAAAGCAATACTGTAATTGAAAGTATATTCTTAAGTTTCATAAAATCCTTTTATTGGGAATTATATTTTAAATTTACTTGAAAATCAAGAGATATTGATGATGCGTATGCTTGATGACAGTTCAATTGTACATGATCTGCGGTTTCTCGAGGCTCTGTCAGGGCGTTCGGGCTTTACCTACTTGCCACCCACCAGTTTCCCCCCCCGCCCAATGCCATTCGCCCGTCAAAGGACACTGCTCGAGCGCAACCCGAATCAATTCAAGTTCGACCCGCGAGGCAAACCGCGTTTTGGAATGCCAAGTCTCGAGCGATGCGTTTTGCCCAGCGCCACGCAAAAAACTGGCGGCACGGTTGACTGCCAAATCAAAAATCGCATCTCGAGCGGCGGAATTCATGACAATTCACGCAGCGCTAGTTTGCACCAGGCACGGACTTCATTGCCAAGGGGCAACTTCTCGAGTTTGGCAGCACTGCACCAGACAAAAGGTTTATCCTCACTGGCGATCAGACCGTCATAACCCGTTTCTGGACGCGCGAAGTAAATCAGATCAATGTGCTCATGACCCGCGCTGATCCCCTCGAGTTGGATTCCTCTGGGGCGCATCAGTTGGCGGGGCAATTCACTTTCGGGCAGATACTCGAGTTTATCCGAAGCCACCAGTTGAATTTTGACCCCAGTTTCCTCGAGCACTTCACGAATGGCAGCCTCATCGGGCAGCTCAACCGCTTCAATATGCCCACCTGGCGGCAACCATTTGCCAAGTTTGCGATGTTGATGCAGCAAAACCTGGTGTTGCCAGACCACAAAAACGGCAACCGTAAAATCTCGAGTGAGGCTCATGCGTTCAGCTTAACTCGAGATTCACAAAACCTTAAGACCCTAGTTTTTACTGTCGCTGACAGGTTCAATCGGATTTGGTTGTCTGCCGTGCTAGAATTGTTTTGCCTTTGGGCGCTTAAGTTGCTATGCTTGCTTACGTGAATTTTGTTGTGAATCGTAACTTTAAATCTGTCTGCGTCGCTGTACTGACCCTTGCCAGCTTTTTTTTCAGCAGTGCTTTCGCGCAAACGCGACCAGCCAAACTGGTGACACGCCAATTGATCTGGCCCCTCGACGGCGCAACCGTCTTCGTGAATGGCAATCAGTTTACCTCGGCATTTCCGCAACGCACCGTGGATTCAAGGGCGTTGTTGCCACTTCGTGAACTCTCGAAATTGCTATCAATCTCGCTCGAGCCAATCGCAGGTGCGCCCTCGGCGATCAAGTTTGGCAAGCTCGAGATTTTCCCAGATGTGCGCCTTGCACGGATTGATGGCAAGCAAGTGTCGTTAAACGAAATTGGTGGTGTGCTGGACGGCACGTTGTACGTGGCGGTGCGGGTGCTGGATAAAGCCATTAGCGCCTCATGGTCACTTGACGCCATTCAACGCCTGATTACCGTGACCGTATCGAGAAGCGGCGATAAAGCCAGAGCGCCGGTGGCGCGGTTTTCGACGGACAAACGCGAGTACCGCATTGGTGAACCCGTCAAAATTGTCGAGTACAGTTACGACCCCGACGGCAACGCCATTGTTGCCGAAAAATGGGTAGGCAAAGAGGAAGCGTATTTTAGCGCTGGCGTCAAAACCTTAAGTTTGCTGGTCATCAACAACAAAGGCATCTCGAGCGAGGTTTTCACCCAACAAATTAAAGTTGTCACCGATGTTCTGTTTTCACAGCGTGATTACGCGCTCAGGTTTTTTAACATTGGGCGCACCTTCCCAGATTCGGATGTGCTGACCTACCCAACCATTGCGCCCTTCCGCGACGATGACACCACCGCGCTACTGCTTTCCGATTCGCCCGAAGACCCAGACCGCAGCGGTCTGATGTACGAGGACACCGTCAACGGTGCGGCGCGTCTGATTGCCTACCACACCAACAGCGCCAGTGGCACGGCAAGGCTGTTGGTGCTGGCAACCAATTTAGAAAATTTCGGCGTGACCACCAAGATTAACCGCTTTGGTGAAACCAGCGCCACCACCGTCGTTGCCACCCTTGGACGTGCCAGCTTGCTGGACTTTCTGACCAGCCAAGGGCGCGAATCCTTAAACCTCGAGCCAACCCAATCCGCGCCACTCTACTTTTCCAACCCGCTCGAGCCAGGGCAGGGGTTAAATTTGATGTTTGACCTTGAAACCAGTGGACGGGTGCAACTGTCCGTGTTTTTTATTGAAGAAAGCCTGATTGCCTCGAGTTTGCCGTATGTCAACACGCCCGAGGTATTAACCACCTTGCGTTCTTTGCCCGCCTTAAACCGCGACCCGAACCATCAACGCGGCACGTTTTACGGTGCGATTCGCAGTTTAAGACTCGATCTGTCGCGGGTCAGTGCGCAACAACCCGCCAAAATTATTATTGGCGATGGCAACATGGATCAGCACTTGGTTGGGCGCGATGCCCTAACGGGCGACACAATGATTTTAAAAGGCAACTTTGGTGTGACCTACAAAATCAGCCTCGAGAATGCGATTGGTACAGTCGGCGCGATTGTGCCGCGTGGTGGACCGTACGCTGGCGCGGTGCGGGTCAACGGTGTATATACCGCCTTACCCGACAGTGGCGTGTTGTACCGCAAAGACCTGCCGATTTTGTTGTACCGCGCTCTTGAGGGCAAGCTCGAGAACAACCGCATGGAACTCGAGTTTGTACCTGCCAGTGGGTCTTACTTGCCCGTGAATTTCTTGTTTTACCGCGTCGGTGGTCGTGACATCACTTTGCGGTAAACTTGGGTCATGCAGCACGAATTTGAATGTATTGTTATTGGTGCGGGGGCGGCTGGCGCGAGCGCGGCGTATCAACTGGCAAAACGCGGAAAACGCGTCTTGTTGCTCGAGCAGTACGCCGTGGGGCATGATCGCGGGGCGTCGCAGGGTCACTCGAGGATTTTTAGGTTCGCGTATGACAGCGCCGATTACACGCAAATGGCGATGCGATCTTTGACTTCGTGGCGCAACCTCGAGGCTGATGCTGGCTTAAAGCTGCTGACCATGACGGGTGGGCTTGACGTTGGCGCGGCTGGTGCGGCGTCTCTCGAGGCAACCGCGCAGGGCATGACCAATGCGGGGGCGAGTTTTGAACGCCTAACCTCGAGCGAGTTGATGCAGCGTTTCCCGCAATGGCATGTTCCCGAAAACTGGGTGGCG
>JANLWR010000865.1:0-5561 GCA_031364625.1 Deinococcales bacterium
CGGTACTTTCGCATTATTTGAATGAACTTAAACGGGTTGAGGATTATCCTGACCTGCTAGAGCAACTTAAAGCCCAAGACAGCGCTTTGCTGCTTGAAGCGCCCACTGGTACGGGTAAAACCATAATGGCAGGTAATATTGCTGAAAAACTAGCATCGCAGGGCGTGGTGTGGTTTTGGTTTGCGCCGTTCTCGGGTATTACACAACAAACCGAGAGCGCCATCCGCACAGAGTTTAAGGGCTTGCGCGTGCGTGACTTAAGTCAAGACCGAAACGCTGACCGGGTGCAGGCGGGTGATGTGTACGTGGCAACTTGGGCGCTGATTGCAAACAACAGCACCAATATTCATCAGGCAACAGAAACACTCCCCTCGCTCGAAGATTTTATACGACAAGTACGCGCACAGGGTTTGCACATTGGAGTCGTGGTTGATGAAGCGCATCATACTTTTAGCGCTCAGAATAAAGCTTTTGAAGCCTACCAACGTATTCTTGCGCCAGACCTCACCATTTTGGTTACTGCCACACCCAACGATAAGGACATTGACCGTTTTCTGAGTGCCGTTGGGTTGCAATACTTGCATCGACTCTCGGTTTCGAGGGAACGCGGCGTTGAAGCCCGTTTGCTTAAACGCGGCGTTCGAGTCGCCATTTTTCGTGCCAACCAATATGCCCAAGTTGTCGATTACCGCAAAACAGCTTTACGTATGGCGGTAGCCCATCACCGTGCTTTAAAGGAAATGCTTAAAAATATTGGATTAACCATCACTCCACTTTTGCTGGTACAAGTTGACTCGAGCGAAGGAAGCATAGCGGAAGCTGAAACTTGGCTCAGATCGATGGGTTTTGCCGATTCTCAAGTCCGAAAACATACTGCTGATGAACCCAATCTTGAATTGCTGGCAGATGCGTCCGACGACGGGGTAGAAGTCTTACTGTTTAAAATGGCTGTCGCAACGGGTTTCGATGCCCCTCGAGCATTCACGCTTTGTAGTATGCGAGCAACCCGTGATCCTGATTTTGGGGTGCAAATTGTTGGGCGCATCATGCGGGTTGACCGCCGCCTTCAACCACATCTCGATTTGCCCGAAGCGCTCGAGTATGGCTATGTCTTTTTAGCGGATGAAAGTTCCCAAGATGGTTTATTGGGCGCAGCCAAGCGGATTAACCAAATGTGCGACAAATACGGTGAACTCACCAGTAACGTGGTGGTGTTTACGGATATACCCGAGCCTTATGTTGCCCAAGTTGTGAATAACCAACCGATGTTATTTGTCCCTAGCCCCAATCCGTCTTTTCAAAATCTCGAAAGTGACGATAGCGCTTTAACTGCGACATCAACACTTCCTGAACAACCAATGCTATTTACTTTCACCAATAAGAAAGATCAAAAAGCTTATGGCAACATTCCTGTCATTGTCATGCCAACAGAAACCTCGTCTAACGACTTTATCTACCATCTGCGAAGCGATATTGGTTTCCCACGCAAGTTTAAACGGGCAGTGGTTTCCCTTGACCAAGAATCTATTCTTGATGATTTGGTAGCACAGTTTCCTTATGATGAAGTGATTGAAGATACACGACGCGACTATGTTGAAGTTATTATGCGGTTGCACGAGATTTTTGAGAACCGTGCATTAGAATCCAAAAAAGTACGGGGTTTACTCACCCAACGCGATGTGAGTTTATTGGCTCAAAAGACGTTATTTAACATGCGAAATGGTTCTCTTGACCCTACTTTGGTTGAACAAGCACTTCGCAAAGGTCTACATCGAGTATTCGAGCGTAATGGTTGGATGGAAGCTGACGACCCCGAAAAAGTTATTGAGGGTTTACAAAAAATTTTAGCCCTGAATCCAGGAACACTCGAGCGTACAATTTCGGCAGTTGTCTCGAAGTTTACGTTATCTGAAGAAGCTGATTTAATACCCGAAACCATGACAAGTAAAAGTGAACTTTCAGCTTCATTTAAAAACGTTTATGGACGTATGCCAATTGACCTTAACCGATGGGAACGGGCTTTCGCTGAAGTGCTCGATGATGAACAAACAGTTTTATGGTGGCATCGTAATCCAGACCGTAAAAGCTACTCGGTTGGTATTCCAATTGCCGGTTATTCACCCAGACAAAATAATTTTTACCCAGATTTTATTGTGGGGATTCAAGGTCGAATCAAAGGCGAAAATGAAGTTCTGCTGATCGAAGTTAAAGGCGAATACAACAATGCTCGAGGGGATTCTGTTGAAAAAGCACAAGCACAACATCCCGATTATGGAAACGTGTTAATGCTTTACTGGGAACAAGAACGCGAATGGAAAGTAGTTCAGTACAACTTTAGCAAAATGCAAAATGAACTTGACCGCGATTTTGACCCTGTCCAAATGAAGATATTTTGAGGCAGCAAAATACTTGTTGCCTCAGAGTTGACCGTGTTCAAAGATAAGTTTTGTGCTTGCTCAACGTTCCCAGAAGGCTGGCGGTTCGATCCCCAGCGCCCGCAAGTACACGTAACCCTGCCCGCGATGATGAATTTCGTTGTCCACCCAATACTGGACTTTCCAGAGGTTGCTGGTCGCCTCTGGCATCCAAAAATTGTCGGCTTCGACGGCGTTCAAGCGGTCAACCGTCACACCTTTCCAAACCTCGAGCAATTGCGCGTCGGTGTCATCCCAGGCTTTCAAAAGTTCTTCTTTGGTGGTCACATCATCAAAAGCCGATTGCCATTTCCATTCGCCAGAAACCACACCATTTAAAGTCGGAATGATTTGCAGCATCTCGAGCGCCAGCTTGCCGTAAGGTCGCATGTTGCCAATATTGAAGCTAAACAATTGATCTCCTGGGAATAATTCGAGGGTGCGGCGTGAAAGGTGGCGGTGTCCCATCCAATGACTGAGAATCAAATCCGTGTTCATGATTTTCTCCTTTTGGCTCGAGTTTGCGAGCCTTATTTCCCAAGTGATGAGTCCTCGAGTTGCTGGACATTGTGCATTTTTTGGCAGAGGATGGCAATGACACAACTTAATTGAAATTATAAAACAGATTTGCTAATCTGTTAATAACATAACACGAAATCGAAGTTTGCGTCAAATCCTGAATCAATCGGAACAATCATAGAGGAACGCCCTAAAAGTATATTGATCCTCGAGAAATCATAATCATTCCTTCAAAAACATCAAGACTGAAGGGTACGCCTTGCGCACCGTCAATTACGTATTCATGGTGCTCTACCAATATATTTTATTTTTCATAAAAAAAGTCAACACACTTTTATACGGATTCCGATAAATTCCCCTAGGAATTTATCCACACTCCGCACCTATGCAATGCAGGGTTAAACCCCGTTTACGCGGGTCGCGGCAGGGCGAAGGAACAGCTACGGATTCTGTGATGAACGCAATATTCGCGCAAGCGTACGAAGTGATTAAACCCAATCCGTCTTACCCCTAGCGGAATGAATCTCAAGCACCATCACAGCAAAAATTAAAATATGCGTTCAAATTGAGCACTCGCCACACGTTCCAAAATGAAAACTCGAGTTGAAGATCAAATCTCAACTCGAGCTTCAGGCTACTAAATCTTAGCCAACAATCGGTACGCGCTTTCCACGTTCGATGCAATATAGAATTTCTTCCATTGCGTCCAAACGACCCCGCCAACCTTTGGTTTCAACCGCTTTGCCCTCTAAAGTCTTGTACTCCGAAAAAAAGTGCTCAATTTCGTCCAGTACGTGCGCCGCGACATCCTCGAGTTCGATGGTGTCGGTAAAACGCGGGTCGTTGTGGGTGACCGCCAAAATTTTTTCGTCCTCGCCCTTGTCGTCTTTCATGACCAGCATTCCCACCACTCGAGCCTCGACCAAAACCCCAGGATGAAATGCGTGGGTCGAAAGCAGCACCACGTCCAGAGGGTCGCCGTCGCCGCCCAGGGTTGAGGGGATAAAACCGTAATCGCCAGGGTAAGACATGCTGGCAAACAACACGCGGTCGAGTTTCATCACGCCCAGGTCTTTGTCGTACTCGTATTTGTTCGAGCCGCCTTTTGGAACTTCGATCACGACATTGACGATTTCGGGCGCATTTTCACCGGCGGGCAAGTTGTACAAATTAGGTTTTGCCATACTGTCTCCTTAAATTCTGGTAAAAAATCCACACCCGAAATTCTCGAGTGTGGCGGGCTGATTCTGATTTCTGAGCGCAAGAAACGGCTCGCGTAAACCAGTATAGCCGATATTAAACCATTGTGTGCAGTTACGGCGCACGGTACAGTAAGACCGTGAGTCGAAGCGCCGCCACCAGAACCCTGCCGATTCCTGTGCTTGCCGGACCGACCGCCAGTGGAAAAACCGCCCTGTCGCTCGAGATGGCTGCACGTTATCCTGTCGAAATCATCAGTGCGGACGCCATGATGGTCTACCGAGGAATGGATATTGGCACTGCCAAACCAAGTCCTTCCGAGCGCAGCGATATTGTGCATCACATGATTGACCTGATCGAACCTGGGGATGATTTCAGCGTTAGCACCTGGGTGGCACAAGCCGAAAAAATCATTGGCGAGATTTTATTGCGCAAACGAATTCCGCTGGTGGTCGGAGGGACAGGATTTTACATTCGCAGTTTGGCGCAAGGTTTGCCGACCACTCCAGCCTCCAATCAAAATGCAATCGCTCAACTCGAGGCAGAACTTGCCGCCAAAGGCTTGGATGTGATGCTGGCAGACCTCGAGAAAGTCAGCCCAGAGGATGCCATTCGGGCGGAACGCAATCCCAGACGGGTTTTACGGGCGCTCGAGATTTACCGCGCCACGGGCAAACCACCAAGTGTTTTTGCTTTAAAGCCAGCCGCCTATTTGTATTCCAAAGTCGTGCTTTTACCGCCTCGAGAGACGCTTGAAGCCAGAATCGCGGCGCGTACCAAAGCCATGATCGAGGCTGGTTTGATCATGGAAGCCGCCGAACTGAGCCTGGATTTTGTCAAAGATGGTAAGCGCCTGACTTCGTTTCAAGCCATCGGTTACAAACAAGCCATGGATCATTTGACTGGTGTGATTCAACTCGAGGAAGTCGAAAGGCGCATTAACTTGGCAACCCGACAACTTGCCAAACGCCAAGAAACCTGGTTTAAAGCCGAGCCTGACGCATCCGTACTGACCAGCATCGACGATGCCCGATTTGAACTGGATGCGCGACTCGAGCGTTGGCACACGATGTACAACGAACGCGGTTGGAAGTAGAGCGCAACACAATTCAGTTTGTATTCTAGGTTTGAACCAATTTCTTTGGATGCGCGTATGCTAAATCATGATACCTGCGCTTTTAATCGGATTTATTGCCAGTGTTGCCCTGTCAGCCGTCGGTTTGATTGCCCGGCTCGCCAACCTTGCGCCGTTCCCAGCCGAGAAGTTATACAACTGGGCGACCTATCAACTCGGCGTACCCGCGCTTTTTCAGTTGGTACACAAGATTTTTGGCTTCGGTGAAGGTGGTAAGATTTTTGCTTTTGTCGGCGTCTTGTTCGCCTGGGTTGGCGGTTTGACCTTGTTGGGTTTGGTTCCGCCGATGATTG
>JANLWR010000886.1:0-2565 GCA_031364625.1 Deinococcales bacterium
GCCCGCACATTGAAGCCTTGGCGACGGGCGCAAGTGCCGTGCTGGTGCTCGAGCCGCCGCATTTGAACGGCGATTTGAAAGTGGCTCGTAAAGGAGTCGGCATGTACACCGTGAAAATTTACGGCAAAGCCGCGCATCAGGGCACAGAACCCGAAAATGGACGCAACGCCATTGTCAGCGCCGCGCACTTTATTACACAGGTCGTGAAGTTGCAAAACCTCACACTGGGAACGACGCTGGGACCGAATGTAATTCACGGCGGCAGCGTGACCAACGTGGTCGCCGATGAGGTCAAGCTCGAGGTGGACATTCGGGTCTGGAGCATGACGGAAGCCGAGCGGGTCGAGCGCGAAATACGCCAAATTCAGCCGCTCGAGGGAACACGTTACGAAATAACGGACGGCTTAAACCGTCCACCGATGGAACCCACGCCAGGTTCAATGGCAATCCTCGAGAAAGCCCAAAAAATTGCGGGCGAAATTGGCTTTCACCCTGGCGCGGCGCGGGTCGGCGGCGGCAGCGACGGCAATTTTACGGCAACCATCGCGCCGACGCTGGACGGCTTTGGCGCGTTTGGCAAGAATGCGCATCAAAAAGACCTCGAGTTTATAACGATTTCCGAACTCGCGCCTCGCGCTGCGCTGCTGGCAGGATTGCTACTCGAGCTTTAGTGTCCTCACACCTGAAATCTCGAGACTCATGGCATTGTGCCGACTCGAGTCTCGAGATTTTCAGATGACTGATTTTGAGCAAACCCAACTCAGATAAAACTCAATAGGTCAAGGTTTTTTGCATGAACCGCTCGAGATTTAAGCGACCTGTCCCCAAAACACCAAGGGTCAAACTGGAATTCTTGGCATCGACATTGTCCACCGTATTGACAATATCGGTACCAAGATTTTTGGTTAAGCCACCATAATTGCGTTGTCCAAGCGCCAACGCCAAACCGCCACTGACCATCGGTGTCGCCATTGATGTGCCACTCCAGGCTGCAAGTTGATTGCTGGGCGCGGGTCCGTAGACCATTTCGCCGTTGGCGACCATCTCGAGGTTGGTGCCATAAGTCGAGAATACAGATTTAACGTCGTTCACACCAACGCTGCCCACACCAATGCGCATGCCTGCCGTACTGGTAGTACCTTCGGAGGCACTGGCTGGAAAGCTGACGTTGGTATCGCCAGAGTTTCCTGATGCGGCAATCACAAAAACGCCTTTACTGGTTGCACTCGAGATTGTTTGATCAAGAGATTTGAGATAATCAGCACCCAATGAAAGGTTAATCACCTGTGCGCCGTGCGCAACAGCCCAATCAATGGCTGCGGCAACATTGCTCGCGTCGCCGTAGCCGCTAGAATCCAAAACCCGCAAGGGCATAATCTTTGCATTCTCCGCGACTTGCAAGACGATACCTGCCACGCTTGTTCCGTGACCGTAGGCTTCGTTGCTACCGCCCAAAACCTCTTGCGGTGTTTGATCGCCGTCAATCCAATCGAACATGTCGCTGGCGGCAACAAGCCGACCTTGAAAGGCTGGGTGTTGCAAGTCAATGCCAGTATCGATCACAGCGACTTTAATACCCATTCCGGCATTGGTTGCAATTGTGCGGGCTTGTGGCAAACAAATTTGATCCCAGATTGGTTTATTTTCAGTTGGCGTGAGTGACGAACCTAAACCACTCCCCCAGACAGACCAACCCGCACCCCAAGTAGACCAGCCTGAAGCCCAAGTCCCGATTCCCAGGGCGGCAGCCCTAATCGCTGTTTCGGGTGGTCGGATTGCATTCTTGTTGGTTTCCAGGGCAATAATTTTTGTTGAGGCTTTCAGCACACCGGCTGCGGTCGTACTCAGACCAAGGGTGGCAAAGCTTGACTCTGGATGCCAGGTCACGACCTTACCGCCGTAGAGCTTTTCAATACTCGAGCGAATATCGCTTGAAGTGACGGTAACGGTCAGAATCTTGTCAAAACGTACCGGAGCGACTCGAGTTGTATCGGTGACGACCGAATCTTGATTTGTGATGGTCGCCGTACCGCAGGAACTGAGCATCGACCCAAACACAATGAATGCAACCAAATTGCAGACCGTCGTTCTACCTAAATTCAAGCTTCTGGATTGAATCACATTTTGATCGGGTCGGATTTGTTTCATGATTTTCTCCTCAAGACTTGCCAAACTACCTATGCCGAGGATGTTAAAACGTCGTGTATGACGAAATTCTTACACCATCGACTTGCAAAAATATATATTCTCTTTATCGACTCAAAGTAATATGAGCACAGCTCACTTGACTTCAATCATGATGAACGAAACTCGAGTTTTAAAAGTTTTCAAAATCTCTTAAAACATTTCGACAGGTTTGATCGACAAGATTTGAATTCGCAATTTTTTAGAAGCGAAAATGTTAACCTAACAAAATGCTTGCCACCGACCTCTCGAGCCTTTTTCGCAACGATCACAACACCACCGTGATGCTGGGCGGAAACGTCAACCCAGCCGAACTGGCGCGTCATGCCGTGGGTTTGGCGAACGCCAAAGGCGGCACAATGGTCGTCGGTGTGACCCGAG
>JANLWR010000927.1:0-4137 GCA_031364625.1 Deinococcales bacterium
CGAAGATGGGCATCTCGACCATTCAAAGTTATTGCGGGGCGCAGATTTTCGAGGCGCTGGGCATCCACCAGACCGTGGTTGACCGTTACTTCACAGGCACACCCTCGAGAATCGGTGGCATTGACCTCGAGACGATTGCGCTCGAGGCATCCATGCGTCACAGGCAGGGCTTCCCGCACCGTCCAACCAACAGCAACACCCTGCCGATAGGCGGCGAATACCAGTGGCGCAGTGAGGGCGAATACCATCAATTCAACCCGCAAACCATTCACACGCTGCAAAAAGCCTGCCGCAACAACGATTTTGGCGTGTTCAAACAGTACAGCAAATTGATTGACGACCAGAGCAGCAAGATGGGCACGCTGCGCGGCTTGTTTGAACTGAAACTCGAGGCAACGCCAATCCCGCTCGAGGAAGTCGAATCGGTTGAGGCGATTTGCAAGCGCTTCAAAACCGGTGCGATGAGTTACGGCTCGATCAGCCAGGAGGCGCACGAAGCCCTGGCGATTGCCATGAACCGAATTGGAGGTCGCAGCAACACGGGCGAGGGCGGCGAAGACCCAGCCCGTTACGTGCTGGATGCCAACGGAGACTCGAGGAACAGCGCCATCAAACAGGTGGCTTCTGGGCGTTTTGGGGTCACGAGCAATTATTTGATTCATGCCAAAGAATTGCAGATCAAAATGGCGCAGGGCGCTAAACCTGGCGAGGGCGGGCAACTGCCAGGGCGCAAGGTTTACCCCTGGATCGCCAAGGTTCGGCATTCCACACCAGGCGTTGGTCTAATTTCACCACCGCCGCATCACGATATTTACTCGATTGAGGACTTGGCAGAACTGATCCATGATTTGAAAGTTGCCAACTCCGAGGCGCGAATCAACGTGAAATTGGTCTCCGAGGTTGGCGTTGGCACGATTGCGGCTGGTGTCGCCAAAGCCCATGCCGATGTGGTCTTGATTAGCGGTTACGACGGCGGAACGGGCGCTTCACCCGTCAGCAGCATCAAACACGCTGGTCTTCCTTGGGAATTGGGCTTGGTCGAAACGCATCAAACCTTGGTGTTAAACAACCTGCGTGACCGCATTGTGGTCGAAACCGACGGTCAACTGAAAACTGGGCGCGACGTGGTGATTGCCGCGCTCTTGGGTGCAGAAGAATTTGGGTTTTCGACTGGACCACTGGTTTCCCTGGGCTGCATCATGATGCGCGTCTGTCACCTCGACACCTGCCCTGTAGGCGTTGCCACCCAAAACCCAGAACTCCGTGCCAAGTTCGACGGCGACCCGCAAAGTGCCGTTAACTTCATGCGTTTTATCGCCCAGGAAATGCGCGAGTTAATGGCACAACTCGGTTTCAGAACCATCGTTGAGATGGTCGGACGGGTGGACAAAGTTCAGATGCGTCCCGCCATCAACCACTGGAAAGCCAAAGGACTGGATTTCACGCAACTTCTTTACAACCTCGAGGTGGATTCTGATGTTGGCGTCTACTGCCAAGTCAAACAAGACCACGGTCTTGAGAAAACCCTCGACAAACAATTCTTGCTCGACCTCTGCAAACCCGCCCTCGAGAACGGCGATCAGGTCAAAGCCACCCTACCGATTCGCAACGTCAACCGCGTGGTTGGCACGATGCTCGGCAGCGAAATCACCCGTCGTTACGGCGTGCAGGGCTTACCAGAAGACACCATCAAATTGCACTTTCAAGGTTCGGCGGGACAAAGCCTGGGCGCGTTTATTCCGCACGGTTTGACGCTCGAGCTTGAAGGCGAAGGCAACGATTACGTTGGCAAGGGCTTGTCTGGCGGCAAGATTATTGTTTACCCGTCGCTGAAGTCCACTTTCGCCGCCGAGGACAACATCATCATTGGCAACGTTGCGCTTTACGGCGCGACCAGCGGTGAGGCATACATTCGCGGCATCGCTGGCGAGCGCTTCGCGGTTCGCAACAGCGGCGTGAATGCCGTGGTTGAGGGCGTTGGCGATCATGGCTGCGAATACATGACTGGCGGCAATGTGGTCGTGCTGGGCAGAACCGGACGCAACTTCGCGGCGGGCATGTCCGGCGGCGTGGCTTACGTCTTTGACGAATCGGGCGCGTTTACTGAAAATTGCAATCAAGAAATGGTCGCACTCGAGACTGTCACCGACCCGACCGACCTCGAGACGCTGAAAACCATGCTCGAGCGTCATTTTCAATTCACCAAAAGCGCGGTTGCCGAACGGGTGTTGAGCAACTGGCAAAGCGCAGTCAAGCAATTTGTCAAAGTCATGCCCAAAGATTACAAGCGCGTACTCGAGGCTTTTGAAGCCGTCAAGCTATCAGGTTTAACCGGCGATGAAGCTGTCATGGCAGCCTTTGAAATCAACAAAAACGACGTGGCTCGAGTGAGCGGGAATTAATGAATCGTTCGGAAATAATTTTTGTGTTTTTGAACCAAGAACACACCTCACTTCTCTAAAAAACATTGTTCTGTAGGGGTGAACCTTGTGTTCACCCTTCCCACACAAGCGGAAGGTTATTCAGACCACAAACGTTCTAAGCAGTGATTCAATCTCGAGGAGACATACGTATGGCTAAACCAACAGGATTCATGGAATTTGATCGAGAATTGCCACTTGACCGCGCTCCACTCGAGCGAATCAAGGACTTTTCGGAATTTCACTTGCACACCCCAGATTCTAAACTGCAAAACCAAGCGGCACGCTGCATGGATTGCGGCATTCCGTTCTGTCACACGGGAACGCTGATTGGCGGCATGGCATCGGGCTGCCCGGTCAACAACCTGATCCCAGAATGGAACGATTTGGTCTACCGAGGCTTGTGGAAGCAAGCCCTCGAGCGACTGCTGAAAACCAACAATTTTCCAGAATTTACGGGGCGCGTCTGCCCAGCGCCCTGCGAAGGTTCTTGTACCTTGGGGCTGAACAACCCCGCCGTGACCATCAAATCCATTGAATGCGCGATCATTGACAAAGGCTTTGAAGAGGGTTGGATTGTGCCGCAACCGCCCGTCTCGAGGACTGGGAAAAAAGTGGCGGTGGTTGGTTCGGGTCCAGCAGGTTTGGCGACCGCCGCGCAACTCAACAGCGTTGGGCACAGCGTGACCGTCTATGAACGCGCCAACCGTGTCGGTGGACTGCTGGCTTACGGCATTCCCAACATGAAACTCGACAAGCAAACCGTAAAACGCCGCGTAGACCTGATGGCAGCCGAGGGCGTGACCTTCGTGACCGGCACCGAAATTGGCAAAGACATCTCGAGCGAACAACTGCACCAAGATTTTGATGCTGTGGTGCTGTGCGGCGGCGCGACCAAACCTCGAGATTTACCGATTGAAGGACGCGAGCTTAAAGGCATTCATTTTGCCATGAACTTCCTGCACGGCAACACCCGCAACCTGCTCGACGGTGACGCACCCACGCTCGTGCCCTGGGAAGAACGCAATGGTCACGGCGCACTGATTTCGGCAGCCGGCAAAGACGTGATCGTGATTGGCGGCGGCGACACCGGCACGGACTGCGTCGGCACATCGTTGCGTCACGGCTGCAACAACCTGACCCAACTCGAGATTCTTGACCGTCCACACGACACCCGCCAAAAAGACAATCCCTGGCCCGAATGGCCCAAAGTTTACAAACTCGATTACGGACAAGAAGAATACAAAGCACTTCACGGTGACGACCCACGTCAGTACACCGTCACCGCCAAACGCTTTGTTGGCGACGACAACGGACACGTCAAAGAAATTCATATCGTTAAGGTCGAGTGGGTCAAAGGCGACTTTGGGCGCTTGTTTCCCAAAGAAATTCCTGGCAGCGAACAAATTATTCCCGCGCAACTCGTGCTGCTGGCAATGGGCTTTTTGGGACCCGAAGAAACCATAAGTGAGCAACTGAAACTCGAGCGTGACGAACGCAGCAACTTCAAAGCCGAATACGGACAGTTTGCCACCAACATTCCAGGGGTGTTCGCGGCGGGCGACATGCGACGCGGGCAGAGTCTGGTTGTGTGGGCGATCAATGAAGGGCGCGGCGCGGCAAGGGAATGCGACCGGTACTTGATGGGCAGCACGGAATTGTAATCGCAAACCTCTCCCCTCTCATCCCCCCAGCCCTTCTTGCCCCTTACGGCAGC
>JANLWR010000940.1:0-2930 GCA_031364625.1 Deinococcales bacterium
TAAATAAAATCTTCACCTGGAAGTTGTTCGCGCAGGGCTTTCAGGACGGTCAAACCGCCAACGCCAGAATCAAAAACGCCTATTGGTGAATTGCAGTCTACTTTCACAATTCAATTGTACCTTGTGAGCAACTCGAAACTCGCTGAATGGTGAAACCAAACATACATGGCTTGAACCTTATCGTAAGCGAAGACGTGGTTTCCATTTCGCAAATTCTCGATTTTGCGAATATAATGTTTAAATGTTTGCAATTTGAGTATCAGAACACTTGAGTTTGTCAGGAGGTATCTATGAAGCTACAAACTTTGTTTTTATTTGGTTTAATGGTTGTTTTAACTTCTTGTCCAAAGCTGTTTGAACCAATTCAATTGGTTCCAACTTCAGGTAAAATCGAAAGTTGGCAAACTGGTAAATTAGCATCAGTTCGAGTAAGAATGGGAGACAATGGTAACGGTTCAACTGGCGTTCCTGTTCAAATTAACGACGACGGAATGTTCAGCAATGTAATTTATCCAACACCTTTAGTTTCGGACTTACAATCCATAGTAATATCACCAAATTGCGCCAGTACATTTACAGTCACACCATCAGATGTTAAGTTTACCTATGGTACTCTGGGAGTTTCTGATTCAAAAAATAATACTGTAGGTATTCTTGGATACTCAAACACTATCGAATCGAGCTTTGCTTTGCAGCCCATAGGTTCAATAAGTGTCGCATAAATTTATGCAGATAAAGAAGCTATTCTTGATGGAATTTGCTCAACTACCGTCTTTAAAAACATACATTTAAAAGCTGGTTGGAATTTATATATTGCTACAAAAGTCTCCACCACAAATACAGAAGTTAGTACAGGTTTAATGCCTCCCAACTTAAAATTCTATTTTATTTCATTTGGGGTAGCTTTCAGCATGTAGGGATATTGCTATAAAGTTGAAATCTCAATATTTTAAGTCATTAAACTACAGAAACCCAGTCAAAAACTGGGTTTCTTTGTTTTGGTGGAGGCGGAGGGATTCGAACCCACGACATCCGCATTGCAAATGCGGCGCTCTCCCACTGAGCTACGCCCCCACATGCTCTCTCAAGCAGGGTGAAGTGTAACAGGCAAGTTGATTTTGGTCAAGTGTTTTGAAATCTGGTTTTGATTGAACGTCTTGAACTCTAGAGAAACGTATTTTTATGCCTCGAGTACATGAATAAAACGCTTTATGTGATTATTTTCACGATTACTGTGTTCGTGAAAATAATCTTCTAAATTTGCTCGAATCGTCATCAAAACCAATACAATCAAACGGTGAGCCACAACTTCACCAGCGACGAACGCACCATTCTCGAGCATGTCTTCTGGGAAGGTGCACCATCGCGTCACAATTTGATCGAACAAACCAGATTCTCAAAAAGTAAATTGAACGCCCTGGTCAGCAATTTGCTGGCAGAAGGTTGGCTCGAGGAAGGTGAAACCCACCATGCAAACACTGGGCGTCCCGCCAGTGAGGTTCATCTTTCCAGCCGTTTCGGGTACGTGGTTGGCGTTGATCTCTGGGCTAACGTTGTTCATGTCACCCTGTCGGGTGCAAATCTGCGATTCATCGACACGACCAGTCAAGAGGTCGATGTGCGCAGCGGTCCGCAAAACGTCATGCCAACCATCACCAAAACCATCAAACAATTACTCCAGCAAAATAAGCTCGAGCCTTCAAACATAAGACGTATTGGTTTGGGCGTTCCCGGACCTGTGGATTTTGAAGGCGGAACGATGGTTCACCCGATTTTGATGGCGGGCTGGGAAGGTTTGTCGTTTCAAGAGTATTTCAGCTCGAGCTTGGGTTTATCGGTGGTTGTGGACAACGATGTCAACGTCATGGCATTGGGCGAATTATGGCATCACCGTACCAACGCCACGACCTCGAGCCGCAAAGAAAATTTTGTGGTGGTCAAACTGAGTGCTGGCATCGGCGCGGCGATCATTGCCCAAGGTGATATTTACCGTGGCACTGACGGCGCGGCAGGTGATATTGCCCATATTTGTGTCGATCCAAACGGGCAAAGATGTGTTTGTGGCAATGTTGGCTGCCTCGAGATGCTGGCGGGCGCTCAAGCCATCGTTCGGGCGGCGATAGACGCCTCGAGTGATTCACTGCAACACGTGTTGACAATTCAAGATGTGGGCGCAGCCGCATTGGACGGCGATCAAAACGCCAACGAAATTATCCACCGGGCGGGCAGCGCGATAGGTCAAGTGCTGGCTGCGACCGTCAATTTACTGAATCCTTCAAGAATTTTTATTGGCGGCGAGGTTGCCCAAATCAGTCCTTTGTTGCTTGCCAGCATTCGTCAGAACGTGTATTCCAAGAGTCTGCCACTTTCGACACGGCAACTGCGCATCGATTACACCCGTCTGGGAGAGCGTTCTGGTTTGTACGGCGCAGCCGCGCTGGCGGTTTTGAGTACGATTCGCGGCAACTCCGCGAATTAAACCTAAAATGGGTCAAACTTAAGACTTGTCTGGTCAGTGCTTGATGCTCTAGACTCGGGCGGTCAGAGGAAATTAATGTTTAGTTGTTCGACACACAGTATAGCTCGACGCACTGTAGCTCGAGCCTCAGACTATCATTCATTCACTGGTCACTGACTGACCAAAAAAAGGAGATGTATGAACAAGAAATTACTGATCGGCGCAGGAATTTTGGCACTCACGGGGGCTTTGGGAATCTCGAGTTTGGCACAGACCCAAAAGACCGAGATCGAATTCTGGTCCTGGTATCTCTCACCCAAGTTTGATCCGTACCTGAAGGGCGTGATTGCGGACTTCGAGAAGGTCAATCCGAGCATCACGGTGAAGCTTGCCGACAAGCAAGACACGATGGTACGCGACCTTCAAGCCGCCATCGCGCTGGGCAAAACCCCAGACGTGGTCAACCTCTGGA
>JANLWR010000959.1:0-3128 GCA_031364625.1 Deinococcales bacterium
GTGTTCATATTAGCGACGTGATTTTTCGTTTTTCGGACGGCTCGTTTAAACGCCCCGACATAGCCATTTTGTGTGCCATGCCAACGTCAAAAGAAGGCTTTCAAGCGCTCGAGGTTGTTCCAGAAGCCGTGGTGGAAATCATTTCTGAAGGATACGAATACAAAGACTTGGTGCTCAGTCCATCGTTTTACCTCGAGAATGGGGTCAAAGACGTGATTGTTCTTGATCCCAAAACAAAAGTGGTTTTGCATCACCGTGCCGCTTGGGAAAACCCAAAAGAACTCGAGTCTCCAGTTCAACTTGAACTGCTTTGCGGCTGTGAGTGCATTGTGTGATTCAAGAGTCGCTCGAGTTTCACCCGTTTTACGCACACTCGCTCGAGCCTGATTTTGTGGCGCTCTCCCCTACCACCAGCCCCAAAGATTTCTCGAGATTCGGAGCGGCGTTGGGTGCATTTCAGCTCGAGTTTAAGGGCAAATCTTTTCCAAGTCTGGAGCTGCGCGGTGCGGCTTGGTTTTCTCGGGCGACACCGTATGTTTTGGCTGAGGTGGCAAGTCTGGCAGATCGCGGCGAATACCAGATATCAACGGCTCAGACCGAATTGCTCGAGCAGGCTGGTGTGATGATCGCAGAACTTGCCGAACCACTTTCGCAGTTGTTCTCGAGTGTTGTTCATGGAAATTGTAGGCTCGAAAATGCAGGTTTTGTGCATGGTCATTGCGTGTTGCGAAATTGGGATTCGGTTTGTGTTGGCTTGCCCTGGCTCGACATTGCCGTGCTGTCCGCCGAAGTCGAACAAATTTCGAGTGAGGCATTGGTGGCTCTAATCTCGAGTTACGCCGAGGCAGCGGATTATGCGGTGGGCGTGGTGGGTGATTTGATCCCGTTTTGTCGTGCTCTGAACGATGTTTTAACGCTTGACCGTTGGAATACCGAACTCTCGAGCGGCGTGCGAAAATCAAAGTCCTTGAAGTTGGAGTCTTATCCTGTGATTCGGCGTTTGCTCGAGTTATCGGGTGCGTAAAAAGACCAAAAAAATCAACTCCGCATTGGAAGAGAAATCAGAGTGACTGTTCGCATTTAGGTTTGAACTACCCGCACCACACAGCGAAAATCATTGACATTGGTTCCCGTTGGACCAATCACCACCAGATCGCCCAAAGCCGCGAAAAATGAATACGCATCGTTGTTTTCGAGCATGGCATTCGCATCCAGTCCGAGCCGTGCCGCCCGCTCGAGCGAATCTGGGGTCAGGATGGCGCCAGCCGCTTCGGTCACACCGTCAATACCGTCGGTATCGCAGGCGATGGCGTACAGATTGGCTTCGCCTTCAAGCTCGAGCGCCAATGCCAGCAAGAATTCGCAGTTGCGTCCACCACGTCCAGTTCCGCGCACGGTCACGGTGGTTTCGCCGCCGGACAAAAAAGCCGTTCCTGGCTCGAGCAAACGGGCTTCAAGGGCGTGCAATCGTGCGGCATCTCGAGCTTCGCCCATGATGCTATCAGAGTGGATTCGGGTCTTGATGCCAGCCACCTCAAGTTGAACCCGTGCCGCCTCGAGTGCGGTGACGTTCGTGACAATCAAATGATTTTCGACTCGAGCAAACGCGGGATGACCCGGCTTCGGGGTTTCAAGGCTGCTGGTTCGAAAATGCTCGAGCGCAGGTATTGAATTGATTTGGTACTTTTCAAGCACCCGAATGGCATCCTCGAATCGTGTCGGGTCAGCTACGGTTGGACCGCTGGCAATGGTCGAAAGATCATCGCCCACCACGTCCGAAACGATCAAAGCGATCACCCGGGCGGGTGCAGCCGCCAGCGCCAAATGACCACCTTTCAGGTTTGAGAGGTGCTTGCGAACCGTGTTCATCTCAAAAATATCTGCACCTGAATTCAGGAGTTGCTGATTGATCAGAAGTTTTTCTGGCAATGTCACACCGTTTGGCGCAACCATCAACGCCGAACCACCACCAGAGATCAGCACGATCACCAGGTCATCGCTCGAGAGACCATGTACTGCTTTGAGTATTTGCGTCGCAGCGTGTTCGCTGGCTTGGTCTGGCACGGGATGACTCGCCTCGAGCAGCCTGATGCGCCCGAGTTGTTCGGTCGCATGACCGTAACGGGTGACGACCACACCGCCGAGATTCCCATCCCAGGCATCCTCGAGCGCTTTTGCCATGCTCGCCGCCGCCTTGCCACCGCCAACCACAATGGTTTTACCTTTTGGGCGAGGAATGGATTGTACGGCTTGACGCACGGCTTGATCGGGTTTGGCAGCGTTCACGGCGCTCTGAAAAGCTATCAGCAATTGATCTCGAGTCTGATTCACACGGCTTCCTCGAGCTTGAGATTGTTTTCTGATTGCCCCAAGTGTTCCGCCAGCACACGAACCACAAGTTCATGATCTTCACGTTGCGGCAGTCCAGACACCGTGATCGCGCCAATGCAGCCCAAAGTCTCGAGTGTGATCGGGAAACCGCCCCCGTGCGTCGCGTAATCTTGCAAGCTTGCGCCAGTTTTCTCGCATAAACTGCTGCCCTCGAGCGAAAACTTTAGACCAACGCGGTACGAGCTTTGATGGCAGCGCAGCACCGTATTTCGTTTGCGTCGCGCCCAATCTGCATTGTCTGGGGTTGTGCCTGGCATGGCGCAGTAAAAAAGTTGGCGGTCATGTAGAGAAATGTCAATCACCAGCGATGCTTTGAGCGATTCCGCTAAGGTTCTGATTTCACAACCGAGTTTCCAAGCAGTGTTTGCATCGAAAGATTTGAACACCAGTTGGCTTTCTTGTAGCGCAATTTGCTCGAGATCATGTTCTAAAAACGCCGTCATCGTCCTTAACCCTGCCTCTCGGGTTCAACACTCGGCTCGAGCACATGTTCAATGTACCTTTGTTTGATGCGCTCGAGCACCAGATCGCCAGGTTCATCCCAAATGGCTTGGTTGAAAATCTCAACTTCGATAGCCCCAGTGTAGCCTGCGGTGTCCACGGCGCGGCGCATTGTCCGCAGTTCGATCACGCCGTCACCCATCATGCCGCGTCCAAGGAGCGGGTCAGGAATTGGCACGATCCAGTCATCGACATGAAAACCAAAAATGCGATTTGCGGCTCGAGCGATTTGCGCA
>JANLWR010000003.1:0-6567 GCA_031364625.1 Deinococcales bacterium
TGAGTTTAACGCATAAGCCATTTTGCGCTGCACCTTGAGCCTCGAAAATTGCAGAATACAGGTCATGAAGTTTGTTGCTGAACCCATGATGAACATTTTGCTCGAGGTGTACCGTGTTCCTCCTGGCAAAGAGCGCTTTGATGCGTACATCAACGCCGCCATTGCAGGGGCAACTCGAGCCTCCGATGTGGCTTGCCCACCGCTTGTGATGGCGAACCCAATGGCGAAAGACCACGCGAACCAGCAACTCGAGGTGTGGTTAGAACTTGGGGCGGAAGAGGAGTTGATTAGAATTCTCGAGGAAGCAAACCAGACTTTCTCGAATCTCGAGTATGACCAAGTCGTACATGTTGGTTTGACGCTGGTAGATGACTTAAAAGGTGGTTGGACGGATTCGATTCTGACCGATTGGGGTTTAAGGTTTCCAGAAAAAATCAACCCGTCTTGGGTGTGTGTGCCGTTGTGGACAAAATACCCGCAGACGCTCGAGATTCTGCGAACCAACACCAAAATGGCGATTGGGCGTTTTATCTGGCAGGCACAACATGGTGCGCCCTCAACTTTGCGCGAGATGCTGGCGCAAGAAGGCTATGCCCAAGCCTTCGCTGGCGAAAAAGTCGGGATGCCTCGAGAAGACCTGGCGTACACCCAAGCGGTACTCGAGCCGCTTCTCGAAAATACTGACAAGCCCACACAACTCGCCGCGCTTTATGGGGATGACGCCGCCAAACACGTTGGATATCCTGCACTCGGTTTATCGGACGATGCTGGACTCGAGTTGGCATTGGCACGGCACTCTCAAATGGACTCGAGCGCCTAAGTTAATCGGCTTACAAAGTTTTTGCAGGTAAGTGCTAAAATAATTTCATAGAAACTCGAGTCTCCGCTTCTCCCCCAGCACGGCAGACAGCCGTAGCTGGTTTTTGACTATTAGCGCGAACGCCCGCAAGGTGCTTTTCTTGTGAGCAAGAAGGGGGTCATTACGGAAAAAGTTCATGGCAATACCCACGGTCTTCGCCCGAGCATCATCAAGCGCCTCTCGCATTTGTACCGCCGTAAATTGCCACCGAATGCGATCATCACCAACGAGGTCGCCCGAACCATAAGTGAACTCTGTCTCGAGACCAACCGTGAGATCGTGCTGGTGCTTGATCGTCGTGGGCGTGTGGTCACGGTTTCGGTGGGCGATGCCAGCAAAACCGAATTCCCAAATTTAGCCCGTGGTCGTGAAGCCGAATCACGCTTGAAGGGCTTGAGTTTGTTGTACGCGCATCCAAAACCAGGCGCACTCTCGAGATCGGCGCTTTCAACATTATTTTTGAACCGTCTCGATGCAATTGCAGCCGTGGATGTCCGATCTGACGGCTTGCCCGGAATGTGTCACCTCGCGCACCTGACGCCACCGAACGCGGCGCTCGAGGAAGAGGACTGGCGTGTGTTCGTGCCGCAATCGGTGCAGCAACTCGAGGATTGGGATTTGGCGGCGAACACGATGGCGCTCGAGGAAGAATTTGCACGTTTTGCCAAAACCCGCACGGTCAAGCGTTCTGGGGCTGAACGGGCAATTCTGGTTGGGGTCGATCATGGGCGCGGCGTTAGTGCCGAAGAAAGCCTAGACGAATTGGCAGAATTGGCTCGGACGGCTGGCGCGGAAGTGGTTCACCGCGAGCTGCAATACCGCCGTTATCTCAAACCAGGCACAGTCATTGGACACGGCAAGCTCGAGGAACTCACCAGCAAGGCATATCACTTGGATGCCGATGTACTCATGTTCGATCAAGAACTCAATCCAGCCCAGGCTCGAGAAATCGAGGAAATTACAGGTTTGAAAATTATTGACCGCACCCAGTTGATTCTCGATATTTTCGCCCAGCACGCCAGCGGTCCAGAATCCAAACTTCAAGTCGAACTGGCGCAATTGCGTTACATGCTGCCGCGTTTGATCGGGCAAGGCACAAAACTTTCCAAAATCGGTGGTGGCGCGGCAGGTTCGGGCGGGGCCATCGGCACGCGTGGTCCTGGCGAAACCAAACTCGAGCTAGACCGACGCCGCATCAATGACCGCATCGCGTTTCTCGAGCGGGGGTTAAAAGAAATTGGCAAACGCCAAACCGAACGCCGCAAGTCACGTGGGCGTAACAACGTGCCAGTGATTGGCATTGTCGGTTATACCAACGCAGGCAAGAGCACGCTGTTAAACGTTTTAACGCACTCGAGCGTATTGGCAGAAAATAAACTCTTCGCCACGCTGTCCCCAACCTCGAGACGCGGCTTTTTGCCTGGTTTTGGCGAGGTGGTTTTTACCGACACCGTGGGGTTTATTCGTGACCTGCCCAAAGATTTGATGCGGGCGTTCCGCAGCACGCTCGAGGAACTTCGTGATGTGGACGTTCTGCTGCATGTGCTTGACATTGCGAACGACGGCGCAGAAGACCGTTATGGCGCGGTCGAAGAAATCCTTGAAGACCTCGAGCTTGCAGGCTTGCCAAGGGTTCTGGCACTGAACAAAGCCGATAGCGCCGACCCGTTCGATCTGGACACTGCGCTCGAGCGTTGGAATGCTGTGGCGATCAGCGCCGCACAGCGTGAAGGCATGGATGAGTTGCGACAGCGCCTTCTCGAGACGATGGTGTTTGCTCGGAGTAAAGTTGAGGTTGTCAACGACGCGATGGATTACGCCAGCGCGAACTTATAAAAGAATTCTAAATACTTGCTTCAAACCCAAGTCATTGGTCAAGCTGAACTCCAGATTCCAATGACTTGGGTTTGATTTGACAACTGGAGGCTTTTTTGTCAGACTCCCAGTGATTTAAGAAAAGAATGAAAATTTCCACCCATCAAAGGTTTAGATTCGTTTGTTTAACACAAACACGTTTACGAATTCCAGCAAAGCTCGAGGAGACTTATGAAAGCGTTATCGCAGATTTTAGGCATTGCCATCTTTGCAATTGTTTTGGTGGCATGTCCTGGAGATATCACTCCACCAACAATCAGTCTCTCGAGTAGCTCAACCAATGTTATTGCCCCAGGTTCAATCACATTGACTGCGGCAGCCACCGATGATTTAGGCGTTACGAAGGTTGAGTTTTTCGATGGTGAAACCAAACTCGGTGAAGACACAACCGCCCCATTTGAGCAAGCTGTTCCTCTGGTTTTTGAAAACAATGGCGCGAAATCCTACACCGCTAAAGCCTCTGATGCCGCAGGAAATTCAACGACCAGCAAACCAGTTGCTGTTCTCGTCAAAATTCCTGATACCAAAGCACCAACTGTGAGCCTCTCAAGTTCTGCAAGCAATGTCACAACGGCGGGTCCGATTACCTTAACTGCGGCAGCCACCGACAACGTGGGGGTCACAAAAGTTGAATTTTTTGATGGCGCAACCAAGCTCGGCGAAGATACGACCGTGCCATTCGAGCAAATCGTAAATCTTGGATCAGAAAACAGTGGCGCAAAAACCTACACTGCCAAAGCTTTCGATGCCGCAGGAAACACAACCTCGAGCAGTCCCGTCGCTGTTAGTGTGACTATCGCAGATGTTACCCCGCCGACTGTCAGCCTTTCGAGCAGCTCGACCAATATCACAGCCGTAAGGGCTATTACGCTTACGGCAAATCCTGCCGATAATGTGGGCGTTGCTAAAGTAGAATTTTTTGACGACGCCACAAAACTCGGTGAGGATTTAACCGCACCTTACGAACAAACCGTTAATTTCACAATTGCCAACAACGGGTCGAAATCGTATACCGCAAAAGTATTTGATGCCGCAGGAAATACCACCTCGAGTAGCGCAGTGGCTGTTGTGGTCAACATTTCTGATACCAACGCACCAACCCTCAGTCTCTCGAGCAATTCGACCAATGTGACAACCATCCGTTCAATTGTGCTTACGGCAACCTCAACCGATGACGTTGGTGTGAGCAAAGTCGAATTTTATGATGGTTCGACTAAACTGGGCGAAGATTTAACCTCACCATACGAGCAAACAGTGAATCTTACAATCGCTAGTAATGGTTCTAAATCGTATACCGCAAAAGCTTTTGACGCAGCAGGAAACACCACCTCGAGCAGCGCAGTTGTGGTGAGCGTAAACATCCCAGGACTTGGGAATTCACCAACAATTTCAGATCAAGTCGTTAACTGGGCAGCAACTCCCTACAATACTGGATTAGTTGACTTTACAGTCTTCACCGGAAGCGTCGTTTCTCCTAGTGTTGGCACTTCAAAAATTGATGCAACTGGGCATATTAATGTAACCCTTGCAGATCCACCTTCTTCAGCATTACAAACGACTGCTCCATCAGGACCATTGCCGGGGTGTGAACCTGGGTCTACAGCAACATTGAGTAGTCCATTAACAGCCTTAGTCATGGATACTCAAGTTTCTGACAATCAAGGTAAAAAAGTTGGTCGTATCGGATTAACAAATGATCCATTTACATTAAACAATCCTGCACCCTACTCTAGATCAATAGGCATGAAAGAAGTCAGGTTAGTATATTCAACTGGCTCTGCAATGATTACTGGAACTTGTATTAGAAAATATACAAATCCCTACACAGAAACTTACGCTGTCACTTTGAATCCAGGTTGGAATTACTTGGTTCAGACAATTACAAGCATTAATTCCAATACTTATACAAATGAGATTCCATCAAGCACCTTAAAATGGTATTACGTCGATTATCCTGATGTTACACCTCCAACAGTTAGTCTCTCGAGCAGTTCAACTAACCTTACAACTGCTGGTTTAGTTACGCTCACTGCGGCAGCAACAGATGACAGAGGTGTTACAAAAGTTGAATTTTATGATGGCGGAATTAAAATTGGTGAAGATTTAACTGCACCATACGAACGAACTGTTAGTTTGCTTCTCACTGACAATGGCACGAAATTTTATACGGCAAAAGCATTTGATGCCACTAACAATTCAACCTCGAGTAGTCCAGTGTCTGTAAATGTGAATATTCAAGGATTGGGTAATTCACCTACTGTGTCTGGGCAGATTTTCAATTGGACGACTACACCCTATGGTACTGGCAGTGTCAAATTTTTGGTGAATACCAATCCACCAAGTAACCAGAATTCAACTGTTGGCACAGCAACTATTGATTCTACTGGTAACTTTAGTGTAGTTCTTTTAGATCCACCTTCTGCTAACCTGCAAACAAACAACGCTGGATCTTTACCAGGATGCAATGCAGGTTCTACAGCAACATTTGGCAGTTCATTTAATGGAACGGTAGCATTTACAGAAATCTCAGATAGCAATGGCAAAGTCATTGGAAGAACTGGTTTGACGAATTCACTTGCAGCGATGTCAAATTTCACGCTTTCGGCACCTGCTGGAACAAAACTTGGTTATCTATTTTTCTCAAATGCTCCAACCACAATTACTGGGACTTGCATCACAAGTTTAGGCTCATCTACTTACAACGTTATAATTAATCCAGGTTGGAATTATCTTATCCAGACCATTGTGGCAAATTTTACCTATACCACCACAAGCGGTACACCGCCTGCCGATGTACATTGGTATTATGCTGATTTACCAGACACTACACCCCCAACTGTCAGCCTCTCGAGCAGTTTGAACAATGTCACAACCGACGGAGCAATTACGTTAATAGCCAATGCTGCCGATAATGTTAGCGTAACCAAAGTTGAATTCTATGAAGGTTCAACCAAATTAGGGGAAGACCTAAGCGCACCATTTGAGTACACTGTAAACTTAACTGCATCTGATAATGGTTCAAAATATTATGGCGCTAAAGCTTTTGATGCAGCAGGGAATTCGGCGGTAAATGCAACAACACTCGTTGTAACGGTAAATATCCCTGATATCATCAAGCCAAATGTGAGCCTCTCGAGCAGTTCCAACAGTGTTTCAATAGTCGGACCAATAACGCTTTCGGCAAATGCCAGCGATAATGTAGGCGTAAGCAAAGTTGAATTTTATGATGGTGCGACCAAAATAGGTGAAGATTTAACTGCGCCATTTGAACAAATCGTAAACCTTACTCGAGTTGACAATGGTTCTAAAAATTACATCGCTTTGGCTTTTGACACGGCAGGAAACTCAAATAGCAGCAACGTAGTTATGGTAAATATAAACATGGTAGGGCTGGGTAATAATCCTTCAATTTCTGGAAAAATTGTCAATTGGACAACTACATCTTTTGGAACTGGAAGCATTAAATTTGGTATTTATTCTGGAGTCGGTTCATCCAGTTCGGTCACTAACAACATTGACTCAAATGGTAATTTTGCTGTAACACTTCCTGACCCTCTTCCAGCCGACTTATCAACTATTGCTGCTGGCATAGTTCCCAATTGTCAAGCTGGATCTAATTTGACTAGCAGTAATACTTATAAAACAAGTTATGTAGATATAAATGCCGTTAGTAATATTAATAATCCTATTGGAGTTATTGGATTAGCCAATTCTATTGCAGGTTTAAAATTCTTCCCAACAAGACCTGTAAATACAATAAGCATCTCATTTCAGTATTCTGATGTTCCTACTATTGTTTCTGGAACTTGCATCAATGTTTGGGGGGCAATGAC
>JANLWR010000511.1:0-3580 GCA_031364625.1 Deinococcales bacterium
GCAGAGCGTTCTAAATATTGTTGTGGCACAATTGCGGGTATGCCACCCAGGGCTTTGGTCACAACCGAATCCAACGCTTGTCCAACGTATTTTTTGGTTGCGTCGCTCGAGCTTAACAGTTGTTGAACTTGCTGGTATGCCGCTATCCAGTCCGTGGGAGCATAAAATTCGACTAAAGCCTGAGCAGGCGCTCCTTTTTGAATTGCCCTCAAACTGATGCAGCCGCCGTGAGAGCCACCCACCACCACCACTTTGTCAGGATTCGCAAACGACATTGTGCGTCCAAACTCGAGCATCTTCAGAACGTCATCGACTTCGCCTTCGCAAACTTCGACAGTGCCTTCAGAACCGTCCTCGCCACGATACGAAGACATCAGAAAAGTGTAACCAAACCCTGCGAAAGCTTCACAGAATTTTTCGTCACCATCTTTAAGACCATCAAAACCACCATGATTCCAGATTAATACTGGAAATATTCCAGCACGGTTCGGATGGCAAACCTGACCAAAAATCTTCAGGTTGCTCGAGCGGTACGAAACTTTTTCACGAATCACCGTGGCACTTTGGAATAAAACCTGCCGCGTTTCCCAAGGTGTTGGGTCAATGATTGGGGTTGCCTGCGTGAAACAAGCCGTCAAACTCAGCATCAGCATAACCAGCACAGTTCGCGTCATTGCAGGAGTTTAACAAGGGTTGCGTTCGTTTGGTGTTTAAAACTCGAGCTTCAAAGTTCAGGTTTCTCGAGCGCGATAAAACCCAATCAAATCCGTACCAACCGCCTCGCCGCCCAACATTCGTTGCATGGCAGCAACCTGCCCACGGTGATACGTGCCGTGGTTCACAACGTGCTTCACGATTTCCTCGAGCGAACTGGTAAACGGCGCACCGTCATAAGATTTGTACTGAATCTCGAGTTTGGGATTCTCGAGTTTTGTGACAGTTACTTTCCAGCCGTCAAGCACAACCTCCCAAGCTTCACGCAAAGCCTCGAGCGTTTGGTAATCGCTTGGGTTTGGTCGGGTTGGAGTTTGCCCCTGAAGCCTGCCCAACCAAGCACGGTCAGCGCCGTGAAGATGCACCAGGGTTTCAAACACACTTTTAAAACTCGAGCCAAGATCACGGTGCAATTGCTCAAGACTCAGTTTTGCGCTGGCATCAAGGGTTTTTAAGGTTGCCCAACGTTGATAATCAAGTAACTCAATAAGTTCGGTCATGGTTTAAGTGTATTGCGATGCTCGAGTTTTGGTGTATCGCTCGGAACTTTTGCGATGGCGAAATCGTATTGTGAAGCATGAACAAAACTGAAAACCTCGAGTATTTCATAGGCTTGTGGTGCATTTACCTTTCGCCCCCCTCTCCAATTGATTCACAACTCCAGCAAGTAAAAATTCATTTTGTTGAAGAAGTTGGTATTCGATTTGGCGGCATTCCATACATTCGTTTTCAACCTGAGCACGACCCTGCTCGAGTCATTGAAGTGCTAGGCGCGTGGACGATTTCCAAAGTAAAAATTTAGGGCAAAAAAGCTCCAAATCAAGTTTATCGGCGGCATCTCGAGGCTCATGTCTTGCAAAAAATTCAGGTTATTCGTACATTGCCCATCACACTGTAAAAATGCGACAATGTTCCCATGTTCGATTACTTTAAAATTCTCGAGAGTCTCAAACCCGAAGAGCGCGACATTCACACCATGGTGCGCGAATTTGTTGACGCCGAAATACTGCCGCAGGTTGCCGACTGGTGGGATGAAGGCACACTCCCGCGCAGTCTGACGACCAAAATGGGTGAACTTGGCATTCTCGGACCGACCACACCCGAAGAATACGGCGGTTCTGGCGTCTCGAGCACCGCGTATGGTCTGATTTGTTACGAACTCGAGCGTGGTGACTCTGGAATTCGCAGCACCGCCAGCGTTCAAGGTTCGCTCGTGATGTACCCGATTTACGCGTATGGTTCTGAGGAGCAAAAGAAAAAATACCTGCCAGAACTCGCGGCTGGGCGCATGGTGGGTTGCTTTGGTTTGACCGAATCCGACGGCGGTTCTGACCCCGGTGCGATGCGAACTCGAGCAACAAAAGATGGTAGTGATTATGTTTTGAACGGCTCGAAAATGTGGATCACCAACAGCCCGATAGCCGATATTGCCGTGGTTTGGGCAAAAGATGATGACGGCATCATTCGCGGTTTTATCGTCCCAACCGACACCAAAGGTTTTTCCGCACCAAAAATCAAGAACAAAATGAGCCTTCGCGCCAGCATCACCGGCGAAATCGTGCTCGAGGATGTCAGGATTCCAGCCTCGAGTTTGTTGCCTGGTTCTAAAGGTTTAAAGTCACCCCTCGGATGCCTTACCCAAGCCCGTTACGGCATCGCCTGGGGCGCATTGGGAGCGCTCGAGAGTGTGCTTTCGACGACGCTCGAGTACACCAAGTCCCGCACAACGTTTGGTAAGCCAATTGCAAGCCGTCAACTGGTGCAACACAAACTGGTGACGATGGCGACGCAGCACTCGCTGGGACTCATGATGGCGTACCACCTTGGGCAGAACAAAGACGCTGGCACGATGAATTACGCGCAAGTGAGCATGGCAAAACGCAACAACGTGCGCGTGGCACTCGAGGGGGCGCGAATGGCGCGAGAATTGCATGGCGGCAATGGCATCACCACCGAATACCCGATTATCAGGCACATGCTCAACCTCGAGACGGTGGACACGTACGAGGGAACACATGACATTCACACCTTGATTGTTGGACGCGATTTGACTGGCTTAAACGCGCTCGAGTGAAACCACGCCCTGCCCTCGAGTATTATCACGCACCAGAATTTGCAGTTTCTCGAGTTCGGTTTTGAGTGCTGCAAATGTTAGGTTCAAACCCTGATCGGTGAATTCATCGGTTCGGTCTTGCATGTCAAATTGCTCGAGCAACTGATACAACGTGTTCATCTGCTCAAAGCCGACCAGCACATTCACGATTACTCGAGGATGCACCTCGAGTTTGGGAGCAATTCGTAAAACTTCGGCTGCCGCGCCACCATACGCCCGCACCAAACCACCTGCGCCAAGGTTGACCCCGCCGTAATAGCGCACCACCGCCACCGTCACAAAATCCAAACCCGAACCCTCGAGCGACCTGAACATCGGAGCGCCAGCCGTGCCGCCCGGTTCGCCGTCATCCGAAAAACGGTATTGATCGCCGACGCGGTACGCCCAGCAAACGTGCGTCGCATCCTTGTACTGGGTTTTCAGGTCTTTCAGCCACTCGAGCGCCGCCTGAACGCTCGAGGTGTGATTGGCAAACGCCAGAAACTCGCTGCCTTTCACCACCAAATCGTGACGCGTCAAGCTTTGAACCGTGGTGAACATGGTTTCAGGCTAACATTTAAGGCTCGAGGTGCAAGTCAACATAAAAATTAGCAATTGCGCCACCCTCATCCCCATTGACTCCGACTTAATCGGAAAGAACGTTCCAAACACTAAAAAGTCACCCCCTACCTAACGGCTTGTCATACCCCAATTTTTGAGGAAGTAAACTCAACGCATGAATAACGACCTGCACGCACTAAACCCTCAAGATTG
>JANLWR010000040.1:0-2729 GCA_031364625.1 Deinococcales bacterium
GCAAGCTCGAAATAATCCTGTCCAATGGTTTTTAAAAAAGGTGTGCTCCGCAAGCCGCCACTGTCGCTGACGGCTTCGTTGATGACATCCCAAGAGTCAATCTGACCTTTGAAGTGCTTGACTTGAGTCTGAATGTGGTCTTTTAGAGCAGCCAACATGGTGTCGCGGTTATTAATTTGCAGTACCCAATTGGGCAATTGTTCGTGCCAGACCAGGGTGTGCCCCCGAATTTTTTGTTTGTTCTTTTGGGCAATTTTGACGATTGCATCGGGCAATGCCCAGACGTATTGATTGGGAGCGGGTTGGACGGCACTCCATTTCATGGCATTTTCGGGCACAAGCATATTGAATTCTTTTGCCAGAATCTCACTGTATTCGGGTTCAAATTCTTCAAACAGGGTTGGTCCAACGGCGACGCCGATGTTGATTCCTTTGGCACTGGCGAGCGAACGCAAGCTCGGAATCGCTTGCTGGTATAAAGACCGCGCAGGCAGCTCGAGGCTGGTGATTTCTGTTTGTGCTCGAGTGGCGCTGAGTGCCAAACCGAGCGCGAAGGGAAGCAACCATTTGGCGTGTTTCACGGCTTTCTCCTTTAGTTTGAAGTTTGAAATATTCAACTGCCAAATGGTTTATGTTTTTACGCCACCAGAGGTTAAGCCTGCAATCATTTGACGGCTGGTCAAGATAAATAAAATCAAGAGTGGCAGCACCGTCAGGGCAACGCCCATCATGACCGCACCGAAATCGACGTTGGTGTTTGTGCCGCCGCCGCCGATCAGACGCAGCAAGGTTTGCAAGGTTTGGGTTTCTTGAGAGCGGAAAATAATAATCGACAGAATATACTCGTTCCAGATGCCAATAAATGTGACCAAACCGAGCGTCCCGAGAGCGGGTCTGGTGAGCGGTAAAATGATTTTCCAGTAGGTTTGAAATTCGGTGCAGCCGTCAATGCGGGCGGCTTCGACCAGTTCTTTTGGAATGGCGCTGAGAATATACTGTCGCATTTGAAAAATTCCAAAGGCGCTCGCCATGCCAGGAAACCACAAGGCTTTGGGCGAACCGATCCACAACAAGCTTGGAAACCAGGGTAGAACGCTGTGAATGGCGGTATCGAGCGGGGCAAAGAGTTGGCTTAACAAGGAGAGCACCAAGTACAACGGAATCAAATTGAGCGCCCCAGGAATTGCCATGGTTGCCAGCAAAATTGTAAACAACCTGTCTTTGTATTTAAACTCGTACATCGCAAAGCCGTAACCCGCCAAGGAGCAAAAAAACAATTGGGTGGCGGTGGTCACAACCGACAGGTAGGTGCTGTTCCAAAAAATGCGCCAGAACCTGCCCTGGGTCACCTCCATCAGTGCCTGATAATTGTGTAATAGCGAATTGCCAAACCACAAGGGCGGCGGGAATCTAAAAATATTGTCCTTGGGTTGTGAGGCAAAAACAAACATCATAAAAAGCGGCAAGACCATCAAAAGACCGCCGATCAAAACAACAATCAACGCGGTGTAATTGGTCGGGATTCTCGAGGTTTGCTGGGTTTTAACGCGTTTGCCCGTTGGAATGGTGATTGCCATATCAGTCTGCCTTTCCGCCACGGAAGATTCGGTTGTTGATGACGGTCATGACAATGATAATGGCGAACAAAACCCATGAGATGGCGGCGGCAAGTCCAAAATCAAGGTCGGTGAAAGCGGTTTTAAACAGGTACATCATGGTGGTACGACCCGCGTTGTTCGCGCCGCCGTCTTGCCCCACCAAGGTAAAAGGCTCGAGGAACAACTGCATACTGCCAATGATGGTTAAAGTGACCGCATAAAACGCCATTGGACGCACCAGTGGCAAGGTGATGTGCCGAAATTGCTGCCAACGGTTTGCGCCGTCAATCGCGGCGGCTTCAAAGAGTTCGACGGGGATGGCTTGCATGGCAGCCAGGTACAAAATGGTATTCCAGCCGGTGTATCGCCAGAAAATAACCAGTGCGACGGACGGCTTGATCCAAAATGAACGTCCGAGCCAGTTGATGCCCGCGTCTGGGAACAAACCGCCAATGATTGGAAGTTGATGCAGTTGCAACAGTGCCCAGTTGAACAAACCGTTGCGTTCGGAAAACAGCAAGCCAAACACCACGCTGATGGCGGCAATTGAGGTGATAAACGGTGCGAAGTATAGGGCGCTTAAAAAACCTTTGAGGCGTTTTAAACTGTTGTTCAGTAGGTACGCCAATGGCAGAGCAACCAAGTGTTGCGGAATGCCGCCCAGAATACCCAAGATGGCGGAGTTCACCAAAGACGTTTGAAAGAAGGTGTCGTCTTGAATCAGATAACGGTAATTGTCAAAACCGACAAATTGGATACCCTTCAAGCCGTCCAATGGATTCCAACGCGTTAAAGAAATGTAAAACGAAAAAATATTTGGGAAAAAACTAAAAATAACATACAAAATAAAGAAAGGCGCAATAAAAAAATACGGCGCGTATTTGCGTTGCCAGTTGGCGTAACGGTATTCCGAAGGAACTTCATTGACTTGTTTGGTGCGCGAAAGAGCCACTGGGTTCTCCTGTCTGAACGGACAATTTATAGGCTAAGAAACTCGAGCCGAAAATCATTCATATTTTGAAATGTTCAAAGTTCAAATGAAATATAATTTCTTGTTTTATGGATCAATCCAGGCTTCTCGAGAGGTGGCATTCAATACTCGAGAAACCAGGATTTCTATTTTGATGCTCG
>JANLWR010000065.1:0-5452 GCA_031364625.1 Deinococcales bacterium
ACGCGGCGGCAGCCCCGTCAAATTTTACACCCTGACCAGCACGGGCAGCAAAGAACTCGAGACGCGCCGTCAAGCCTTCAAGAACTTCACCCGTGCCGTGCAATCGCTGCTGGGAGAATTATGAAACCGCCAGCCAAACTCGAGCGATACCTGAAACAAGCCAGCCGAGGCGTCTGGGGCAGAAAAAAACTCGAGGTGATGAATGAACTTCGCGGCAACATCGAATCTCGAGTTTGGATGCTCGAGCAACAAGGATTTGATGGTTCAAAAGCTTTAGAAATGGCACTTGAAGAACTTGGCAAACCAAGCGAAATCAATGCCGGAATGGTTACGGTGCATTCGATGCCAAAAATGATGAAAGCCTTTGTGGTTGCCGCCATGCTCTCGAGCCTCGCGGTGGTGAACGTGAATTTGGGGACTGCGCAGGTTGCTGGTGCGGCAGAACTACCCATCGACCAATGCTCCACACCCACAGTGGTTGAAGATTCTGGAAACATTCCCTTTTATCAGTTTTCGGAAAAATTAAAAACCTGCATCGGAGGTTTTTGGTTTAAAATCTCAGACCTCAAAAATGTGCTCGAGCCGCTTGGTGTCACTTATGAGCGCCAAGAATCCAGAATGAGTTCTATTCAAAACCATGTGTTTATTTTTCCAGGGAATATTCCACTTGTGATACAACCCGCTTCAACTTTTCAAATTGGTAAAGGCACAAATCCAGAAATTAGCACCAACATGAAGTCTGACGCTGAATATCTTCCAGGAAGCAGCCTGTTTAAAGCGTTGTCCGAAATGAACGCACCAACCAAAATTGAAGGATTTGAGATTCCAAAAATAACCATTGGATCAATTTCTTTTACCTTCGGAACAACCGAAAAACCGATCAATGCACTCAATTTATATGGTCAAGTGTTTCAAAAAAACATGCTCTGGCAGTATTTCCCAATTAAAAGTGCGAATGAAACACTCTCTACCAATATTCCAGGTGGACTCCAGCTAGACGATGGGGCGAAATTCAACCATTACCTGAAGGTCAAAGATTCAACACCAGGCTCGATTTATGTCATGGTTTACCGCAGCCAATACAGTTACGGAACTTCAGGCTTCCCGAGCAAAACCGTGACTCAGCTTTACAAGGCAGTTGATGTCTCTCCAGTGTTCAAAACTGGATACCTGATTTACCGCACCCCAATGCACAAACTCGAGTACACGACAAATCCTGAAAAGTTAGACCAATTCAAAGCAAATTCTGAAGCGGGCAAAGTCATGCTGATGCGCTTTAATGGCACACTGAACAACAATGCTAAATCTTTTGAAATTGTCCCAGCCAATCAAATAGTCGAAGTCAAACACCCAGGACGTTAAAAACCCTACCAGAAAGCATAAAAGGCTGGCAGAAATTTTCTGCCAGCCTTTCAAAATCTCGAGATTTCAGAATTGCGTTTCAAGCAATATTTGATCTTCTCGCGCAATAAACCCAATACTTCGGATCAAATCACCATCAAAGCACAACCTTAACCTTATTCAATAATTTACTTCGCAGTCTGACACAAGGTTAACCCAAACAAAACATGTCATGATGACGTCTCATGCAGCCCCAAGTTCAAGCCAGCGTTTCAAAATCCAACACGAACTTGAGGCTCGAGCTTCTTGGCACACCCATTGTTTTGATTGGTCAAACATCGGTGAAGTTGGGCGTTAAACCCCTTGCCATGCTGGCAATCGCTGCGTTGCGCGGACGAGTCTCGAGGCGCGAACTGGGCACGATTCTTTGGGCGGACGCGGCAAACCCGCTCAACAATTTGTCGGTCGCCCGCAATGCGCTCGAGAAGACCTTGGGTAAAAATATTTTAAGCAGCGATCTGGAACATTTTAATTTAGAACCAGGTTTTAGCTGCGATGTGCTCGAGTTTCGGGCGGGCGTAAACACGCAGGATGTAAAAGTTTGGGATTTGTGGCGCGGTGGTTTCTTGACGGGTTTGCGGTTGACCGATTGGGAAATGGGTTTGGGCGAAGAGTTTGAGGAGTGGTTGTACGCCACCCGTGAGGCACTGATTTTTGAACGCCGCGAATTTGCCGCCAGACTGGGCATAACGCAATTGCGACTCGGCAATTACCAAACTGCTTTACCCTTTCTCGAGGTCAGCCAAAGTCCTGACGGCGACCCGCTCGAGGATGCCTGCCGTCATTTGATGCTGACGTATGGCGCGACCCACCAGGCAGATCGGTCGGTTGTCGCATTTAACAACCTGGGCAAAGTATTACAAGAAGAACTGGGCGTGCAACCCAGCAACCGTACCAAAGCCGCCCTCGAGTTGGTACGCTCGGCACAGGCAAGCGACTGTCAGAACGCCCTGCAACTCGAGTTGGGCGTGACAGTGGTTGCCTTGCCAGAAGTGGTTGATGCGCCATTGGTCGGGCGTGAAACCGAATTGCAGGCAATCCTGGACTTTCTAAAAACAGGTCAGGTTGTGGTGATTCAGGGCGAACCTGGCGCGGGCAAATCGCGTTTAGCACTCGAGGTTTGTCGGCATATCGAGGCTCGGTTTCAGGGCAGCAGCCTGTGGGTACGTTGCAACTTAGACAGCCTGAATTACGGCGTGCTCGAGTCGTTGGTGCGGCAGCATTTCAAACAATTTCCAAACACACCCTTAACCTTAAACGCCACCGAAAAAGTGGCATTGGCGAGCCTTGTCCCCGACTTGATCCAAGCCGAATTTTCGGGCGGCTTCGAGCGTTTGATGCTGTTTAACACCGTCAAAAACCTGCTACCAAACACTGCGTTAACCACCCTGGTGATTGACAATGCACAATGGATGGATGCCGCCAGCGGGGAGTTTTTAAAGTTTTTACTCGAGCGCTGCGGTCAAGGGCTTCAATTGATTCTGACGCAACGCAACAACGAAACGCTGAACTACGACCTCGAGCTTGCCTTCAAAAACAAACCAGTAAAACAGATCACCCTGGCGGCATTGTCCGAGGGCGCGATTTCAGAGTTGGCTGAACGGTTACAAGCCAACGGCGTTGACATCCCCGCGCTGGTCAAAAGAAGCGGCGGCAATGCGTTTTTTGTGCTCGAGTTGCTGCGGTTCGCAAGCGACACCGAATCTCGGGTGCAGGACAAAGTACGTCTGCGCCTGAAAGGTTTGAGCGAAACCGCACACCAAGTTTTAGAAGCCCTGTGCATTCGTCACCAACTGGCTACCTTTGGCACGCTTCGCAGCATCAGCGGACGTTCACTCGAGGAACTGGGTTCTGCGCTCGAGGAATTACAGGGCGCGGTGCTGATTGGCATTGTGGGCGACCAAATTGGTTTTGTTCACGACATTGTGCGCGAAGTGATTGAGAGCGATTTAAGTCCCTCGAGACGCAGCTTGCTGCATTACCGTGCCGCCCAGATCAGGGATCAATTCTCGGCGCGACATTACTGGGAAGCCAGAAATCTGCTCGACCAAAAAGACCAACGCGATGCCCATCAAGCTTTTTTAGAATTCAGTCGCAACCACGCCCAACGCGGCGATTTAAGCCAAGCCCTAGAATGGCTCGAGCGCAGTTTAAACACCGCCAACAGCCCCGAAGCTCGAGCTGAAGTTTTTCTCGAGACCGCCAATATCTTAGAAAGTTTTGGACGGCATCAGGAGGCTTTGGAAGAACTCGAGACTGCTGCCAGTATTGCCGCCAGTTTAGAACCTGTTTTAAAGGCGCGTTTGCTCAACACCCGCGCCCTTATTTTGCTGCGCGAGTACCGAAATTTTAAAGATTCCAAAACCACCCTCGATGCTGCCCTCGAGATTCTGGTCAACCAGGTCACACCAAACGCCCAAGACACAATGGGTGAAACATATTATTTGCTGGGATCGTTTGAAGAGCACCAAAAAAATTATTTGCCCGCCCTCGAGTATTTCAAAAAAGCCAGACGAATACGCCGTGCCACAGGCAACCAAGGCGGACTGGCAGACTCGCTGGGCGGACTGGGTTTGGTGTACCTGGCATTGAACGAGGCAAAAGCCGAAACGTACCTGCTGGACTGCTTAAACATCCGCGAAGCCCTAGGGGACGTTGGCGGTGTGGCGCGGGTGCTGACCAACATTGGCATGTTTTACGGACAACAAAACCAACTCGAGAAAGCCTTGGTATTTCAAAAACGAAGCCTAAATTTACAACAACAACTCGAAAACCCAACCGGAATCGCCATTGCCCTCAACAACCTGGGCGTTACCGCATTCGAGCTTGGACAATACCAAACCGCACTTTTGCACTATCAAAACGCCATTCGGACGCTCGAGAATAACCAACTCCCTGTTCGAGAAGATTTTCGTGATAACTTGAACGAGGTCACTGCCAAACTCGAGTCGCCGCGTTGAAAACCACGCGGTTTTTTTGCTGAACGGAGACGTATGAAAAAAATACTTTGGCTGACCCTATTCTTAAGCTTGACAGCCTGTTTTGACCCGCTGCCAGTTCCCGCCCCACGGTTACACTCGAGCACCATGATCCCGAGCGGCACCAGCGAATTCTTGATCGAAGGGCAATATTTGTTCCCAGAAAAAGTCCAAATCGCTGGGCAAGACGCACAAATCCTGGCAATCAACCCAAATGGCACATCAGTAAAAGTTAAATTGACCAGCCCCCTAAAAACAGGCACATACTCGTTAAAAGTTGATAACTCGAATTTAAGCGCCACCGCCAAAGCGGGCATTACCGTTTTGGAAACGGGTGATGTTTTTAAAGAGACTGATTACAACAACGAATCCACGCACAACCAGTACATTCTTGACGGTGGCGGCTTGCTGGCATTTAAGCCAGATGCCTCCAACCGCAGCGCCGTCCTGGCAGCCATCGCCGCCGCCAATTTTAGTGTCACCCAAACCCAAGAGCCGCTCGTTCCAGGAAGCACCAGCGTTTGCGGACAGACCATAACGCTGCTCAAAGACGACAGCCCAGGGCGATCTGTGATAGACGGCTTAAACGAACTTCAAAGGCGTTTGGGGCAACTCGAGCCGGGTATTATTTTTGATTTAAACGCAAAATATGTTGCCAACAGCCCAAGTGCAGGTTTAAGCCAAGCCCTCGGCAATCCAACAAAAACCGTGCAACTTCAAAATCAACCACGCGCCATACCAAACGACCTGCACCTGGCAAGGGTGGCAGTCATTGATTCGGGCGTGAAACAAAACCACCCCGTGTTTGGCATCGGCGGAACAGGCAACCTGATAGACGTTGCCGCCGCACGCAATTTTACAACCGAAGGTACTGTTACCGACGTTGATGATCTGGCAGGCGAGCGCGACCCCAAAGGCACACTCGTAAACGCACTGAACAATGTTGGACACGGCACTGCCGTCACCGGAATGGTCGGCGCAACCATACTTCAAACCTTCGCACCAGCCGCCACCAGTTACGCCGCAGAAATGGACAAACTGATTGTTCCAATCAAAGCCTGCGAGGGCAGCGC
>JANLWR010000154.1:0-2046 GCA_031364625.1 Deinococcales bacterium
CACCTGACGGGCTTGCGGCGCTTCGGGCATGGTCGCTCGAGATTCGCTCACGCTAATGACCGTCGAAAGTACCGTCAAAGCCGATTGAAACGGCACACCAGGCGTTGCTAAATAATCCGAATCCATAAAAATAAACGAACCTGGTTGAACCTCGGTGACTCGAGGATGTTCACTGCAAAACGGGTACGTTCCAGTGCCGCCCGTGGTCACAATTCGCATTTCAAAACCACTGTTCTCGAGTTCAAACGCCACCTTGCCAAGTTTTTCCATTGCTGCCAGACACGAATTTCGGCGATTTTCAAAACTTCGATCATGCTGCAAATGCCCCTCGTAACCTTGCACGCCAATCAAACGCAGTTGCTCGAGTTTGGATAGCTCGAGCGCGAGTTCCAAAGCTTTCTCGGGCATGACACCGCAACGGTTCTGACCGACATTCACATCCAGCAAAACATCCACATGTAACCCAGCCTGCTCGAGTTTCGAGTTTAACGCCGTTGCCGCCTCAAGGTTGTCAACCACAAGTTTGATGCTGGCATGGTTTTTGAGAAGTTGAACCAATCGTTCGAGTTTTGGCGCTCCGACCAGTTCAGTCGTAATCAAAATATCTTCGATTCCAGCCGCCGCCATGACCTCAGCCTCACCAAGTTTTGCCACGCAAATTCCAACCGCGCCAGCCTCGAGCAACTGGTGCGCGATGATCGAACTTTTACCCGTTTTCAAATGCGGACGAACCGAGACGTTTTTACCCTCGAGCGCGGCAAAACACGATTTGATGTTCTGTTCAAAAATATCCAAATCGACCAGCAATACAGGCGTGTCCAAAGACTCGAGACTCATGGGATATTCTACGCGACAAGACTGAATGTTGAAACCTTAAAACTCGAGTTTCCAAACGCACGGCGAATCATGGGTGCAAGCCGCTAAACTCGAGTCCCAAAGTCTCGTCCCAGCCGCGTGAGATGTTCAGGCTTTGAATCGCGTGACCCGCCGTGCCTTTCACCAAATTGTCGATGGCGGTCATGATGACCACGCGCCCAGTGTCGTTGTCGAGTTCAAACCCAATGTCGCAATAATTTGTACCGTCCAGCATTTTCGGGTCTGGATTGCGGTGAATACCCTTTTTGACTTTGACGATTCGGATGAATGGCGCATCGCTATAAACCTCGCGGTACGCCCCCCACACGTCACGTTCGGAATAACCATCGGGCAGCATCACGCTCGAGGTTGCCAGAATGCCACGAATGCGTTCGATGGCAATGGCGGTCAGGTGGAAATTGACGTTGGCTGGGACTTCCTGAATCACTTCCGCCGTGTGCCTGTGACCCGTGGGCTTAAAGACCCGCAAGCTGCCCGAACGCTCGGGGTGATGACTCGCGTCGCTCGAGGCTGCGCCAGCCGCACTCGAACCCATAAGGACGGTGGTGAACACATCCTTGCCTGGAAGAGGTACGCCCATTTTGTAAAGCGGATACAAACCGAGAATCGTTGCCGTCGCGCCACAACCCGCACAAGCAATTCGAGTTGCGCCCTTCAATTCTTCTTTGTGAAGTTCAGGATTTCCGTAGACGAACGTCTCGAGCAACTCTGGGCGCGGGTGTGGTTCTTCATAAAATTTCTCGTAAAGTTTCGGATCACGAATGCGAAAGTCATGTGAAAGATCAATCACGACCTCACGCGCCAGCCCGCTGTAATAATCGAAATTTTTGATCGCCTCGTGATGCGGCATTGCCAGCACCAGCACATCTACAGGCTCGAGATCAACGGGTTTTTTATACTTCAAGCTTGTGCGCCCACGAAGGTTCGGGTGCGTGAACGTCACAGGATCGCCTGCGTTTGCCCGAGAGGTGACCTGCGTGACCTCGAGATTTGGATGACTTAACGCGAGACGCAAGAACTCGCCACCGGCGTAACCAGAACCACCAACAATACCAACCGTTAAACGTGCCATAAAGGATCACTCTCCAAGTGAATGCCATTGACTTGAAGCCAATGTTCATTGTTTTTTTCGGCAAAAGCCCGACTCAAACCAACGCTCAGAATAACTTC
>JANLWR010000164.1:0-7499 GCA_031364625.1 Deinococcales bacterium
GAAAAAAGACCAGAAGCCCGAAGGGCATCAATTTAAGAAAAAAGGTTCGGGGATCTGGTCTTTTTTCATTAACAAAATCGCTTGTTTAATGTTGTCCAGTAGCTTCTGTGTGTCCTGGGGCGTTTGCGGTTTGTAATTGGCAGGATCAAAAAAATCGAACGCCTCGACCACAATGCCGTTTGCCTCGGCAATCTCGAGCGCCTCACGCACCACCGCCCCAGCGATGCGGGCATAGCGTTCAACGCCCAGCGTTTCGTGAATTCTGGCATCAGCCAGCGCCGAGAACACGACCTGCGCCGAATAGACTTCCTTCGCCCAGATTTGCCCCCAGATGTTGGTGGATAGTTGCACATTGGTCAAACTCTCGAGCATCTTGGTCAACTCGAGCAATCGCGGCGTGGTCTGATTGCTCATTTCGCCCAGTTGAATCGGACCCTCGTGAACAAACTCGAGATAACCAGGGTCAACCAGCGCCCCGCCGTAATTGGGAATCGAACCGATCACGCGCTCCTTGCCGCCCAAACCAGCCTGCTCGAGCACCTCGGCAATCATGGGTTCGTTAAAACCATTTTGATAAGAAACCACAAACGTTTCTGGACCAAAAAATGGCAGCAATTGCCGCAGCGCCGCCTCGGTGTGCTGCGATTTGGTGGCAATCAAGACCGCCTCGAGCAAACCCGTTTGTTTGACATATTCCTCGAGTTGATCTGGTGTGATTGCCTTGGCTGGAATCGTCATTTCGCCGCGAATGCCGTCAATAAACATGCCGTTTGCATTGATCGCCTCAACGTGCTCGTTCCAGCGATCCACCAGCATCACATCAAAACCTGCCTGGGTCATGTACGAGCCTGCAAGCCCACCGATAGCGCCAGCGCCGATGATTGTGACTTTCAAAAGAACCTCCTTATAGCCTTGGATCGAGTGCGTCGCGCAAACCATCGCCAAGGAAATTGACGCTTAAGACCGTGATCAAAATAAACAAGCCTGGAAATGCAGCCAGCCACGGCGCAGTCTCGAGAAAATCGCTCGAGCCGGTCAGCAAATTGCCCCATGTGGGGGTTGGCGGTTGCACGCCCAAACCAAAGAACGACAGGGCACTCTCGAGGATGATCGCGCCGCCCACCGCCAGCGTGGTGCTGACGACAATTGGACCAATGGCATTGGGCAAAATATGCCTGAACATGATGCGCGAGTTTGACCCGCCCAGCGCTTTGGAGGCTTCGACGTAATCGGTGTTGCGAAGCGACAAAAACTGCCCACGAACCAGTCTTGCCGTTCCCATCCAACCAAGTCCGCCAATAATCAAGACCAGCAATGGCAAACTTGGGCGTAGAAAGCCAGACAGCGCGATCACCAACGGTAAAATGGGAATCGATAGCACCACGTCGGTCAAGCGCATCAAGAGAGAATCCACCCAAGCGCCGTAAAAACCTGCCAGCGCCCCAATCAAGGTTCCCAGAAAAGTTGCTATCAAGGCGCTCGAGAGTCCAACCAAGAGTGAGACTCGAGCGCCGTGCAAAATGCGGGTGAAATTATCGCGCCCAAGTTGATCTGTGCCCAGCAAATGCTTGAAATTTGGCGCAGTCGGTTGACCGAGCAGTGCGGCATCTTGTCCGTCGAATGAATAGGACGACACGATAGGCGCAAAGATTGCCGCCAGACCCAAGATCACCAACATCACCAGACCAAACTGTGCCAGCCGATGTTTGCGAAAACGACGAATTGCTCGAGCCAGAAAAGATTCGTCTCGAGGTTTGGAAGTGGTGAATTCTAAGGTTTGGTTATTCATAACGGATTCGTGGGTCGATCAGCGAATAGACCAGATCGGTCAGCAAGTTGGTGAACACGAGCGCCACCGAACCGATCATGAGAAGTGCCATTAAAACCGGATAATCGCGTCCATTCATGGCTTCGATAAACAAACGCCCCATGCCGGGCCAAGCAAAAATGGTTTCGGTGATGACCGCGCCCGACAGAATGCCCGCAAAATCGAGGGCAATAATCGTCACGACCGGAATCAAGGCATTGCGAAAACCATGCCGGTACGTGACCAGGCGCTCAGACAAACCCTTGGCTCGAGCGGTACGAATGTAATCGAGACCCAGCACGTCGAGCATACTCGAGCGCACAAAACGACCCCAACTGGCAATATTCACCACCGCCAGCAAACTCGCGGGCAGAATGATGTGACGCAAACGATCCAGGAATCCACCGTCTCCAATCGTCTCGAGTCCAGCCGAGGGCAACCAGCGCAATTGCACGGCAAACAAAGATTGCAGCATCAAAGCCAGCCAAAAGATTGGCATTGAAATGCCCAAAAATGACATGATGGTAAAAACGTAATCGGACGCCGTATAACGTCTGAGCGCACTAAAGACCCCCAGGGGAATCGCAAGTAGTAAAGCCAATACAAACGAAGTGCCACCCAAAAACAGCGTCGGCACAACCCTTTCAAGCGCCGTCTCGAGCACCGGTTGACCCGAACGAATGCTAAAGCCCCACTCGCCACGGGCAAACGCTCCCAACCAACGCACATATTGCAACGGCAACGGTTGGTCAAGCCCCAGTTCGCGCTTCAGATTCTCGAGTGCGGCGGGAGAAACCGATGGGTTGTCGGCGTACACATCGGTCGGTCCACCAGGAGCAAGGTGCAACACAAAAAACAAAATCAACGATACACCAAGCAGCAACGGAATCGTCACCAGCGCACGACGAGTTAGGTAAGAAAAATTCATGTAAGGCTCGAGAAATCCGGAGATTGCATATTGATAGAGGCTTGAAAGCAAGGATTTATCGTTTTTTGCGATTTGAATAAAACTCCCTTCTCTCGATGTTGAGAGAAGGGTTGGGGATGAGAGCAGAAGAAGCAACAGTTAAACTTAATGTTTGGGATACAAAAAACGAAGTCTTTAACCATAAGTATCCCCTTTCATTACAAAGCATTTGAGCATTTCTTTGCGTTTCGAGTCAGGCAATCTCGAGCGTTTAGTTCTTCAACCACCAGGCGCTGACATCACGGAAGTTGGTTTGATTGGTTGGGTTGGGTTTAAAGTTTTGTAACTTGTCCGTGACCGCAATCACGCTCGAGGATTCAAACAATGGCAGGGATGCCAGGTCGTTCAGAACGAGTCTTTGAACTTGAGCCATATAGGAATTAATGAGCAAAGGGTCAAAGGTCGAGGCGGCTTTACCAAGCAAATCATCGACTTTGGGGTTGCTGTAACCGCTTCCGTTGTTAAAACCTTTGGTGTTGTAAAACGAAATATAACTGTCAATGGCATCGGCGGGTGTAATCCAACCCGAGTACCAGAGGTCAAAACCACCCTTGCGCCGCGCATCGCTGAGGGCTGCGCCGGATTTGTTGTCCACTACTGTTTCGATCCCAACGGCTTTGAGTTGCGCGATGATGACTTGCTGCGCGGTTTCGTATTCGGTGCGTCCAGCTTGGGTCATGAATTTGAGGCTTAAACGCTTGCCATCTTTGGCAAATATGCCGTCGCTGCCGAGTTTAAAACCTGCCGTATTCAACAGCTTTTTGGCGGTTTCGGGATTGAATTTGAACGTTGGCGGGTTCTTGCTCGAGAAGGCAAAACTGGTGACGGCAAAGGTGTTGATTGGCGTCATGTAATTGCCCAAGGACTTGTTGATCGAGTCGCGGTCGACGGCGAATGCGATGGCTTTGCGAACGTTCAGGTCTTTTAAAAATTCGTTTTTGTGGTTGTAAGTCAGGTGCATAAAGCGCAAGGTTTTGGCTTTGATGACCTTGATGCCTGGCACGTTGTCCACGCTTGGCGCGAGGGTGAACGGGATACTGTAGGCGAACTGAATTTCACCAGATTTGAGCTGGGTGACGATAGTATTGGTGTTTGGAATGATCTTGAAAATGATTCGGTCAAGGTAAGGTAATCCCGTGCCTTTTTCGTCTTTGCGGTAGTAATTCGTGTTGCGATCCAGAATCACGTATTGACCACGTTTGAATTCGGTGACTTTGAACGGTCCCGCGCCAAACGGTTTATCCCAGAACGGGTCTTTGTTTAAATCTTTACCCTCGAGCACGTGTTTGGGCAAAATTCCGTAACCGAACAATGCCGACTTAAAGCCTGGGTAAACTTGGTTGTAATAGATGACTGCCGTCAGTAGATTCGGCGTTTCGATCTTTTCGATCTCGTCCGTGCCGTCCTTTTCTGGTCCTAAATACTTCGGGTCTTTGATCGCCTCCCAGGTGAATTTAATATCCGCAGAGGTGACGGGTTCGCCGTCCGCCCATTTGATGCCTGGGCGCAGCTTGTAGGTCACAATCATTTTCTTACCGCCCTCGGTAATCCGAATCCCTCGGTTTGCCTGGGTTGGAACTTCGCTTGCCATGGCTGGCACGTAACGCGCATTCTCGTCTGGTGCAATCAGAGGCTCGAGAAAGGTGGATGAGACATCGGTCAGAAAACCGGTGGCGTACGGGTCGAGGGTGTCAAGGTCGTAACTCAGACCAACGGTCAGCGTGCCACCCCTGTCTTGTGCGGCTGTGATTCCGCAGAGCAGAATAATCGGACCTAAAATTTTAAGTCCCTTCAAGGAATATCGTGCCAATATACCCATCGTTCCCCCTCCTTTAAACGCCTATTTGGCGCGTTTTCACTCGAGTGACCCGAGTTGAATTGCTTGCAACTTTATCCAAGTTGCGTTAGATTGTCAACCAATCAATACAGTTTCAAGATTCCATCTGACGGAAAAATAAGGACGAACATGACACAATCACTGGCGCAAGATCAAGATTTCGGACGGCGTCTGACCGCGCTGGCAGTTGGTATCGATCAACTCGAGCGTAGGCTCAGCGGCGGGCAGGGAGTATTAGACGGTGAGGGTTTGATTCCAATTTATCTTGGAGATCAGCTCGTTTCAGCCCAAAACGTTGAGACTTGGGATCAAGTTTTTGCGCAACTTTTAGAACTCGAGTCTCAAGCCCTAACCTACCCAGCAAGCTCGAGACGCGCTTTTTTAACAGCCATGATTGATTCGCTGCGAGCCGCCGCCCAACTGTTTAACGGGGCAGATTTAAGTTTTAGCGAAAAACTCGAGCGTCTGGTTGGTGTGCCAGCCCGAGCCGTACCAAACGAACAACTCGAGGACATGCGACACAACCTCGAAACCATGCTCGGAAATTCTGGGTATCATCATGGCAATCTCTCGGAACGTGTGATGCGCTGGGAGGGTGAGCGATTTCTCGATTCCGAACAGATCGAACCGGCATTTGAGGCGTTGATGCTCGAGGGACAACAGCGTACCGACGCAATGGTTTTTGCCACCAAAGATTACCGAATGCGCCTGAATCTGGTGAGCGGAGTGCCTTACACGGCACGCTGCAATTTCAATCAAGGTCTAATGGACCTGAATTCTGACCTCAAGTTCACGCGCTCGGCGCTCAAGCACCTTGTCGCCCACGAGGTGTTCCCTGGACATTCGACCCAACTGCTTTACACGCTTCATGCGGCACAACAAGGCTCGAGTACAGCCGATGTTTTGCTCTGTACCGCAAACTCCGTGGTCGGCACGATTCAGGAGGGCATAGGCGATCAGGGCATTCATTTGATTGATTGGATCGAATCTGAAGACGACGCGATTTTTATGGCGCTCAGACGCCTTCGTTCTGCCGCCGCCACCAGCGCCGCCTGGTATCAAATGGCTGAGCTTTGGACGCTCGAGAAAGTGCGCGAATTTTTGCAAGACACCGCATTTCCGCAACCGGCTTGGCGCGAGGGGCGTTTGCGATTTGCAGCGCATCCGTTCAGGGGCGCGTTTATCGCCTCGTACTGGTTTGGCGACGAAGCCGTACGGGAGGTACGCGAACGCGTCAAACCAGAAAACCGCCAAGCTTTTATCAAGTATTTGTACGCTCAAATGCACACGCCCTCGAGCCTGCGGATGTTCGAGGCTTAAATGGCAAAATCACTCGAGACAACTGAGACCAATTCGCTCGATGCCGCAGGCAGTGTGCGGGCGGTTGAACGTGCTCTTCAACTGGTCGAGCTGATCGCCAAATCGCGTATCCCGTTGAGCATCACCGACCTTTCAAAGCTGCTCGAGTTTGCCCCGAGCACGATTCACAGGTTGTTGCAAACCCTGGTGGCGCAAGGTTACGTTTTGCAGTACCCGCAAACCAAACGTTACGGCGTTGGGCGCACCATCAGCGAGATCGGACGGGCATTGTTGTTGCGTCATGACCTCTCGAGCCGCGCCAAACCGTATTTGGAAAGTTTGGTCGAGGCGACGGGTGAAACCGCCAATCTTGCGTCGTTGTACGGCACGAGCGCAATTTATCTCAATCAGGTCGAAAGTCCGAGCATGGTGCGCATTCATCACGCGCTCGGCAGCGCCGCGCCGCTTCATGCCAGCGCGATGGGCAAAGTGTTTCTGGCAGATTTTAGCCCACAAATGCTGACCGATGCCCTGGAACATTCCAACCTCGAGCGTTTTACAGAGCACACGATCACCAACCGCGTCAAGCTCGAGCGCGACCTGAAAAACATCTCCAAACGCGGTTATGCCATCGATGACGAAGAACTCGAGTCCGGCGTGCGCTGCATCGCCGCACCGGTACGCGGTTCGTCTGGTTTGGTGATTTCGGCGGTCGGCATCAGCGGTCCTTCGAGCCGCATGACCGATCAACGCTTAAACGAACTGGCGGCTCAAGTGCTCGAGGCGGCAACTCAACTCTCGAGCGGTATCCGCGAACCGTAAGGGAGAACCATGCTAAATGTTTTGATTTGCTCCTACCTCGAGCCTGAATTGGTTGACCGAATTCAGGCAACGGATTCTCGATTAAATGTGGAATATCACCCCGATTTGCTGCCCAAACCGCGTTATCAAGCCGACCATGTGGGTGCGCCACTCGAGCGAAACAGTACCGATCAAGGGCGTTGGCTAGCGTTGCTAAAAGAAGCCGAAGTTTTGTTTGATTTTGATTACACAGCCGTCAAAGAGCTGCCCGAACGTGCGCCGAAGGTGCGCTGGATTCAAGCCAGCAGCGCGGGCATTGGGCAATTTGTACAACGTCAAAATTACGCCCGCATGAACGCCGTGTTCACCACCTCGAGCGGGGTTCATGCCCGCCCGCTCGCCGAATACACCATCATGAGTATGCTCGAGGTTGTCAAACAACGCGACCTCGCCCGAAGACAGCAACTCGAGCACCGATGGCAGCGGTTTAGCACCGTCGAACTCTCAGGTAAAACCCTGGCGATTGTTGGGCTGGGCAAGATTGGACTTGAAGTTGCGAGACTCGCCAAAGCCTTTGACATGCGCGTGATAGGCAGCAAACGACATGTTGAAGGGCAGAATGCCTCGAGCCTGGGCGTTGACGCCCTATATCCTTGGATGGACTTGCATAAAATGTTGACACAAGCCGACTTTGTTTGCCTTGCCACGCCGCACACGCCTGAGACTGAAAACTTGATGGATGAGGCGGCATTTGCAGCACTCAAACCAGGCGCAACACTGATTAACAT
>JANLWR010000170.1:0-3509 GCA_031364625.1 Deinococcales bacterium
GCGATCATGCCCGAAGCGACCCAGCCCGTCAGGTGCATCTTTTGGGTCAAGACAGGTGCGTTTTATGGTCAAGCGATCCCGCCCGAAGGTGCGTCTTGGGAGCAAGAAGAAGCGCCGGGTGAGGGCTTCAGGTGCGCGACATCGACCCCAATTATTTCGAGGAGTACAAGAATTTTTGTACGGCTGGGTCATCAATATTCTTTTTGTTCATGATCGTGTAGCCCGTGCCGTAACGGGTTGGAATCTTTTTGCCTTCCAGGGCATCGACGGCGTATTGCACACCAACCGCGCCCATTTCGCCTGGGTGTTGGGCAATGGCAATGTCCACCGTGCCGTTTTTGAGGTCGTTGACGATACTTTCTGGAGCGTCAAACGCCACGACCTTGACGCGACCAGTTTTCTTGGCGGCTTTGACGCCGTTGGCTGAGCCTGTGGCACTGAACAGGTTCGCGCCGAAAACGCCTTTGATGTCTGCGTTACGAGCAAACACAGCGGCAAACTGGCTTGCGGCTTTGTTGGCATCGTCGTCGTTGTATTGCGTGTCAAGCACGGTGATGTTCGGGTATTTCGCCATTTCTTCTTTGAAACCCTGCTCGCGTTGATCGGTGGTGCTGATGCCTGGTCTGACGTTGGAAACGTAAACCTTGCCGCGTTTGGCGATGGCTGTTGCCAAGGCTCGAGCTGCCACGCGTCCACCTTCAACGTTGTCAGAGGCGACGTATGACAGTGGGAAGTCGGCATCGCCGCTGCCTGTTTGATACTTGCCCGTGTCACCAATAAAAGTGTCTACGGTAATGACTTTGATGCCTGCGTCGAGCGCTTTTTTCAAGGGTGCAATGAGTTGCTTTTTGTCGGTTGGTGCGATCAAAATCGCGTCTGGGTGACGGGCAATGACGGCATCCAAAATTGGAATCTGGGTGACTGGGTTAAAGTCGGCTGCACCTTGGAAGTTGACGGTGACACCGAGTTTATTAGCGGCTTCCTGAGCGCCTTTGTTCATGGTGATGTAAAAACCGTCGGTGGTTAAGCCTGGAATTAGTGTGATGTTGTACTTTTTGGTTTGTGCCGAACCTGGAATTGCGGTCAAAAGCGCCAAACCCAATGCTGCCAAAGCCAATTTACGCATGTCATCCTCCACAAAAAAATCTCGAGTGATTGCTTGTTGCCGCGTGTTGCTTTTAACCCATGACCACCTCCGTTTTTAATTTTGGAATGGTAATTTCGCCCTGATAAATCGCCTCGAGCACGCATTCGGCAGCGCCAGGCGCAACGGGATGCTCGAGGGTCACGTTTTCGATCTCGAGTTGAGCGCCCAAGTTCAGGTACGGGTAGGCGCGTTTGGTAAGTTGGCGTTTTAAGCTTGGGGTTAACAGGTCGGTAAAATTTTTACCAGAGCTGGCGAGCACCAACTGAGATGGGTCAAACAGGTTGACAAGTGTGACCGCCGCCAAGCCGATGGCATCGCCCGCCGCGTCAAACACAGCCAGACCGTGCGGGTCGCCGTCTCGAGTGCGACTGGCAATCTCGTCTATAGGAAGAGTTTTTCGGGTGCGTTTTTTGTAGTGTTGTTCAATCGCCTCGCTCGAGGCGTAACGCTCCAAACAACCACGGTTTCCGCAGGGGCAAGCCAAGCCGTTTGGATCGAGCGAGACATGCCCAAACTCGCCGGCAAAACCGTGTGTGCCACGGTAGACGGCGCGGTTGATGATGACGCTCGCACCAATGCCAGGACCGGTCATGAGAATATAAACAAAACTTCCTGCTTTGGTTTGCCTTAAATGACCCGTGGCGGCGGCGTTGACATCACGCTCGAGCTTGACGGGCAACCCAAGGGCTTGCTCGAGTTTGAGCTTCAAGTTCATGCCTTTTAAATCCGGAAATTTGGGCGGTCCAAGCACCACGCCACGCGCAGAATCGAGCGGTCCTGGTGTGGCGATTGTCAGGGCGATCACTTGACCAATTTTGAGTTTTTTGGCTCGAGCCATCAGCGCACGGCTGGTTTCAATGACTTGTGCCAGCACGCGTGTCGCGCCCTGTCCAACATGACTTGGTGCGTATAAAACATCTTGTTGCACCCCAAGTGCATCGTACAAGCCGACCTCGAGACCGTAAGATGCCAGGTGTACGCCAAGGACGCTGAACCGTTTGGCGTTGACTTGAAGCGGTGCGGGGTGTCGCCCCCTGGCAATGGCGGTGGGTGGATGCTCGAGCACCAAACCCTCGAGCGTTAAATCTGTGATTAAGCCACCCAGGGCTGGTTTTGAAAGTCCCATGGCGCGTGCCAGTTCTGCCCGTCCTTGCGGGCGTTCACGCAGCAACTCGAGCGCGGTGGCACGGTTGACGCGGCGCACATCCCCTGGGCGCTGCCCGCGAGAAATCGTGTTAGAAGCATGATGAACCAACTTTGGCTCGAGCACCGAAGAACCTCCTGGACTTTCGTAGGAAGGTTATAGTAAACTTAGTTAACAAAAGAAGTCAAGAGCCAGTTAAACGTTTTGCCTGAGTTGTCCCGCCGACCATTCACTCGAGCGGCAATTCGCGGCGTTATACAATAAACGCCTGATTTTCCGGAGATGCCCTGATGCCCAATTTACCCAAAACCATCATCGTTGCCGACATTGGCGGCACAAAAATCGCGCTCGGACACCTGATGGCTGGAAAGGTTTCAACCCTCAACTCGAGCGTCATGACCCAGCGCTTGCGGGTGAGTGACCCAATCGCTGCACTCGAGCAAATCATTCTGGAGTACGCAAGCCAGCAACACCTCGAGTTTGATGCTGTTGTGCTGGGCGTTCCGGTCAGTTTAGACCGTGACATGGACATGGTGCTTTCAGGTCCAAACATTCCTCAACTCGAGGGTTTAAAACTGGCAACCTTGCTCGAGGCAAAACTGTTAAAACCCGTGCGACTCGAGCGTGACATTGTGCTGCTGACCTTGGGTGAACAGCATTCCGGTGCGGCGCTGGGAGCAAGTTCGACGGTTGGAATTTTTTTGGGAACGGGTGTTGGCGGCGGTTTTTTGATCGACGCCAAACCGTACCGTGGTTTTTCGGTTGGCATGGAACTCGGGCATATTCCCATTCATGGACGCGGTAAAATCTGCGTTTGTGGCAATCTGGACTGTCTCGAGGCATATGCTTGCGGTCATACGCTAAATGAGTTGAGCAATCAATTTGATATTCCAGTTTCCGAATTGTTCAGCACTCGAAATATAAACCTCGAGCCAGCGATACAAGACTTTATCCGCGATCAAGCCTTTGCGGTAGCCACCACCATCAACCTGATCGACCCCGAAGTCTGCGTGATTGGCGGCGGCATCCCGTTCATGCAAGACTTCCCCAAAGAAAAATTTATTCACCTGATTCTCAGTCACCTGCGCAGACCGTACCCCAAAGAATCGGTCAAACTCGTCTGGGCAAAACTCGGCTCGAGCGCCAGTTTGTACGGGGCGTTGGCGGTGCTCGAGGAACGCTTGTGAGTGATTTACTGTTGGGCATCGACCTTGGCAC
>JANLWR010000177.1:0-2852 GCA_031364625.1 Deinococcales bacterium
GTGATTTTGGGCGTGTGTTATGCCATCAGCCTGAACACAGGCGCGACCCCAGTCAAAATAATTAATTTGAGTTTGGGTGGCAAATACCCCTCGAGCATGTTGTTAAGCGCCTTACAAGATGCCAGCGAACGCGACATGACCATCGTGACCTCGGCAGGCAACAATGGCACAGACCTCAGCAAACCACCCAATTACCCCGCCAATTACAGCCTTCCCTCGAGCGGCAGTTACGACGCAATACCCGGACTGATTTCTGTCGCCAGCGTCGAACCAGACCCGTCATTGCCAGGAAGCTTTAAACCATCTGATTTCTCGAGTGTCGCACAGAGTGTCACCATCAGCGGTATTGGTGTTGTGCAAGGCGTGGCAGCCAACCAATTGATTGCTGGCATTGGCGCGTTACGGATTTTTTCGGGCACGTCTTTTAGCGCCCCGCAAGTCAGTGCCGCCGCCAGTTTGTACTACGCCAAATACGTTGGCACTGACATAGACCCGATCACACCAAACCTTCAATTGCCAACACCCCAAAGTTTTAAGCAAAAATTGATCGCCACCGCCATTCCACCAGGCACAGCGCCATTGCAAAATTGCACCCCCGAAAAATGCGGCGCTGGACTTTTGAACATCGCAGGCATTCTGACACCGTAACAATTTAAAACTCGAGCAACACCCCAACCCCGACCTTAAAACGTCGGGGTTTTTTTATTGCCCCCAGAACTTAAGTTTCAAAAACGCTTTAAAAAACACAGTCCAGCAGCACCTTTAAGACCAACCCGAAAAACCTTTGGGGCGGTTTTAAGGGTGTTTTTCATACCTTCTGGACATTCCTCGAGCACAGAACAACCTCGAGAAAAACGAAAGGGATGAAACGAGATGAAGACCATGTGACCCGCAAAAAACAAACCGTTACCCGCAACCCACCAAACCGCTCACACGTCTTTTAAGGAGAACCACCATGAAAAATATTAAATTGTTCAACCGTTACTTAATCGCCGCCATCTTCAGCATTTTGACCGTCGCAGTCGCAACAACCGCCATCTCGAGCCACAGTACGGGCAAAATGCAGATTGTCGCGGCAGATGATTCAAATAAGTCAGGAACAGGAGGATAATCAGAAGAGTCGTGATTGGCAGGGGGTTTCTACCCCTGCCAAATATTTATGTCAAACTGATGTGGGGAGACTTGAGTGCCAATTTCTGTAACTAGGATTCAACTTGTAGTAAGACATCTGATTTCCGAACAGCGTTATGAAGATGCTGCCATGAAAGTTTTGGATTTTATCTTACACATTCAATCTCAAGATCAATGGAAACCTCTTCTGGACTGTTTGCAATTAATTCCAGAAGATGTTCGTTTATCAAACGCTCAAGTTGCCGCAGCTTACTCCAATGTCTTGATGGGCAACCGCATGGTTTTGGAATTACTTCAATTTACTGATGAAGTAGCCAATTTATTTGACCTGGCAACGAATGCCCGAATCCTTGTTGATCGTGCATTTGCTTTGTATCTTCAAGATAGAAATGATGAAGTTCAACAAGCAATTTTTATTGCACTACCACACTTACAAGAGCATTTACGTGGTGTTGCATTCCGTCGTCTTGGGCTTACACAATTTGAACTCGGACATGACTGGCAAGTCAGTTTTAAACAAGCACTTGAGTTGCAAAGTGGTCGCTCTTATGGTTTAACGCTAATTGACTATGCAAGCCGTTTAGCAGACGATGGTCAACTCAAACAAGCTCAATTTCTAAATACCCAAGCTCTTACTTATTTCCCACACGATTATTTTCATCTGGCTTGGTTGCGTTTTAATCTTGGTCGCAATGCTTTACGGATGCAAGACCCCGAAGCCGAACAGCATTTTCTGATCGGCGAATACCTGACCCGCAAACCTCAGGCAAAAGGTTTACGTTCGGCAATTCTTCGTGGTTTGGCGGCATTTAGGCGTTCTAAAGGCGAGTTTTCTCGAGCCGAATTTATGTTGCGTCAAGCGATTGATTGCGCCATAGACCCAGACGATGACCTAATTGCACGACAGGGATTGGCTCGAACCTTGCGGCTTTCGGGTCAAGCTTCTGCCGCGCTCGAGGTGATCGAAGCCGCCAATCACAAACACGGGGCTGTCCCTGATTCGTTGGTGATTCGAGCCATAACCTACCTGGCATTAAACCGTAACAGCGAAGCCCACCAAGACCTCAAATTTGCCACGCCCTTGGTCGAAGCCAGCAGTCAACACCTTGCGATTATCGTTAGCGCCGAACTCGAGCGACGCGCTGGCAACAACCACACCGCCCGCGAATTACTGCAAAAAATCCCGCTCGAGACACTGCAAACCAAAGAAGAAAGTCGGGCTTTCCCAAGCTTATTTGCGCTGCTCGAGACCAAACAACCGCGTTTAAAATACATTTCCCAAACCAAAGTCGAAGTGAACGCTTTGGGCGTGCTGCAAGTCAAAGTGAACAACCGCAATGTGCCCATAACTCCCACCAGTCGCGTTGGTGAATTGCTGGTGTTCATGCTCGAGCAGGGCGGTACTGCCAGCTTGGAAGTCCTGACCGACGCGTTATTCCCAGAAGCCTTTTCAGACCTCGAGAAAGACAAAGCCCGTAAAGCCATCTGGAAACTGACCCGAGATTTACGGCAAGCTTTGGGTTGGCAAAACGCCATTAGTGCCTTACGAGGCGCGTACCAGCTTGACCGACAAGCAAAATGGGTTTACGACGCGCAAGACCGCAACGCGAAAGCCAATGGTTTTTTGTCAGGGATTTACAGCAATTGGGTGCTCGAGACGGCACGAGAATTTAACAACGCCAATTGAGTTTTTGTTTAATTGTACGCGCCGTCATGATCGG
>JANLWR010000253.1:0-2930 GCA_031364625.1 Deinococcales bacterium
GATCGACGCCGAGCGCTTTGAAAGCTACCTCTCGAGCGGCGCGATTGAGGTCGCACCGCTGGCATTCATGCGTGGACGGGCGCAACCACTGACCAGCAAAGTCTTAACGCCATTGGGTTGGCGTGAAATGGGTTCGCTCGAGGTTGGCGATTATGTGATTGGAAGTAGCGGCAAACCAACGCAAGTGCTCGAGATTTTCCCTCAGGGCGAAAAGGACGCGTACCGGGTTTCAATGACTGACGGCTCGAGTACCTTGTGCTGTGAGGAGCATTTGTGGACGGTTTTGGCGGCATCGGACAAACGTCGTGCTAAACCAGCCCGCACGCTCGAGACGAAAGAAATGATGGGCAATCTGAAAAGCGCTCATCAATACCGTTACGAATTGCCCTTGCTTTCCGCACCCGTAGAATTTGCGGCTCGAGACGTGCCGCTCGATCCTTACGCGGTTGGTTTGTTGCTCGGTGATGGTTGCATTACGGGCAGCACCACGCCAAGTTTTGCCAGCAATGATCCAGAATTGGTCGTTGCACTCGAGAATGCCCTGTTGCCACTCGAGGTTCAACCCGTTTTTAAAAGCAATTACGATTACACCCTGAAATACGCCAAAGGCGGACGCGGTGGCGTGATTGTGCACAATCCTTTAACGCTGGCACTGCGCGAACTTAAACTCGAGGGAACGCGTTCGAGCACCAAATTTATTCCCGAAGTCTATTTGAATAACACCAGCGATGTCCGGGTGGCGGTCTTGCAAGGATTGCTGGACACCGACGGTAACGCCTGCAGCCAAACGGGCAGAACATGCCGCGTGCAATACACCACCACCTCAGCCCAATTGCGTGACGATGTTATCGGGTTGGTGCGTTCACTGGGCGGCGTGGCTTACACCCGAACTCGAGCCGCCGAGGGACGCAAACCAGGTCTTGCCAGAGGAGGTGAAATTCCGTACCGCTCAGATGCCTTTGTGCTCGAGGTTCGTTTGCCAGAAGGTATAAAACCCTTCAGGCTGACGCGTAAAGCCGCACAAGTTGTTGAACATGGTGCAGGTCGTCCAATGCGATTTGTTGCCAACATTCAACCAGAAGGACGCAGTGAAATGCAGTGCATTCGTGTGGCTGCAACCGACCATTTGTACGTGACTGACGATTATGTCTTGACACACAACACTTTAAATGACGCCTTTATCATCCTCGACGAGGCGCAAAACACCACCCCAGAGCAAATGAAAATGTTCTTAACCCGCATGGGTTTCTCGAGCAAAGTCGTGGTCACGGGCGATGTCACGCAGGTCGATTTGCCTAAAAGTGTCACCAGTGGTCTCGAGCAAGCCAAACGCTACTTGCAAGGCATTGACGGCATCAATTTTGTTTACTTCACCGAGTCTGATGTCGTGCGTCACCCCTTGGTTGGGCGTATTATTCACGCTTACGAAGAGCATTCTTAACATTATCCAACTTTAAATCCTCGAGCTTTAGCGTTTCACACGCGATAAAGCTCGAGTTTTTGTTTTTCTTGCGCGTGACGCGAGACTTTAGGTAACAACGACGTTTCATCGCGTATAATCGCTTCAGTCGGTCAGTTATTGCTTCATCCTGCCAGGAATTGTGGGTTTTGAAAACTCGAGGGTTTTTACTGGGTTCTTGGTCGTACATCACAACAAATTTGAGATTGGGGGCTGTATTTCATGGATACACGTTTAACAGAGGCTGGAATTGATTTAAATGACATCGAAAGTCGTCTTGACGGTCAAGGAAAATCATTGGTGATTACCGCGACTGAATTGGTGTACACCGACGAGTCGGGTTTGCAACGCGCTCCGTTGCGTCAAGTGACCAAGGTCGCCATCGACAAAAGCGGTTCGCTCGGCATTCGCAGTACCACCACCGACTTGATTACGGGCAACATTCGTGGTTTTGACCTAACCAGTTTAAAGTTCTTTCTCGAGGGTGCAAAATCTTCGATCGCCAAAGCCAAAGCCTTGGCAAAAGCACCAACCATTGTCGAGACAATGCCAGTAGTGCCCGATCCTGTGCCAGAAGTAACGCCTCGAGCCGATACGGGCACACTTGGCGACGATGCTTGGGGCAGTGACCCAGCCCACCGTCAACCAACCTTTGACACGTGGTCAACCCTAAAGCCTGCCGACATGCAAACCAAAAGCTCGAGTGACATGCACAAGTCCTTCGAGATTGCCCCCGATGATGACGTGCCAACCAAAGCTCTTGGCGACAAGTTGGAATGGGCAGAGGATGCCACGACCGCACCGACCAGTATCATTGCGCCGCAACTTGAGGCAGAAACCCAAACCTCAAACCAAAACCCACTTAGTGCCACCGATGTTCATTCGGAAGTGCACGAGTGGAACGAAACCTTTAAGGGTTCTGCAAGCCAACCAGCCGAAACACCATCCAATGCGGTCAGCGCTTCTGGCGCGGCAGATTGGAGTGGCGATATTCTCGAGGCTTCAACGTCGCTGCAAACGCCAGTAGCCCATCAAACGCCAGTCAGCTCGAGCCAAGCCATTTCCGTCAGCAAAGACCCGACGCCGACCATTGACCGTCCTGTGCGGATTACCAGCCTGCCCAATCTAGCGCCAATCGCCCGTTGGTTAAGAATCATGTCCTTGGTTGTCGGTTTGCTGGGGGTTGCAGGGGCGGCGTTGCTGTTTCCAAAAGACATCACCACATTACAAGATCAATCGCTGCAATTGCTTGCCGTGTTCTCGAGCCTGTTTGTCGGTGTGATGTTTGCCCTGATCTCTTACGGTTTAGCCGAGTTGTTTACCGCCTGGGGCGGTTTGGCATCGGATGTACGCGCCATCAAACGTGAAAGATTAGAGTAAAAAAGAGCCATGTCGAAACACGGCTCTGCAAATCTCGAGAAAAAATCACCGGCGGTTGAACGGGTTTCGATCACCGGCGGTTGAACGGGTT
>JANLWR010000219.1:0-2691 GCA_031364625.1 Deinococcales bacterium
TGAAGGTCAAGATTTAAGTGTTTATAAAGTACCAGTCAATGGAAAAATACAAGAACTGGCATTGATTGAACCAGGACGTGCCAACAGTATCTTTATTGACCCCAACAATCCAACGGTTAAGATTGATTATCCAGGTTCGTACCGCCAACTTGACCGCTTATGGGTTTTTAAGCCGCAATTTAAGAATTATGTCGATGCGTGGAACAACCTGCCGAATGGTTTTGCCAGAGGCTTGTTGAATACATTTTTAATTGCAGGTCTTAGCACACTTGGTATTTTAATCAGCAGTCTGTTTACGGCTTACGGCTTGGCAAGGTTTAATTTACCGGGAAAAGATTTGATGTTGGCAATTGTTACTGCTACTTTAATGTTGCCGTCAATCGTGTTGTTTGTTCCCCAATACATTATGTTTTTTACAGTTGGTTGGGTTGGAACTTGGTTGCCACTGATTGTTCCTAATTTTTTCGGCAACGCTTTTTCAATCTTTTTGTTGCGTCAATTTTTTATGGCAATTCCACGCGAATTTGACGAAGCCGCCAAAGTGGACGGGGCAAATCCGTTGCAAATTCTTTGGTTTATTCTGATGCCCTTGTTGCGTCCCGCCGTGATTGCGGTTGCCATCATTAACTTTATTATCGTTTGGAACGACTTTTTCAATCCAACACTTTATCTGGCTGGAAAAACCGAATTGATGCCGATCTCGGTGCTGATTCGCGCTTTCAGTTCGGCTCGAGGCAGTACCGACCCACAAATGATTTCGGCTGCGGCAGTTATTGCTACAGTTGTTCCAATGGCGCTGTTTTTGCTGGCACAAAAACCATTTATTCGTGCCGTCACCATGCCAGGTTTAGACAAGTAAATTTCAGCTTGATGCTCGAGAAATTCTGATGTCTCGGGTGGCAACAGCCCAAAACTCGAGCGAGGTGAATTGCATGAAATTGATTTTGGCAGTTTTGGCAGCATGTGTTGCGGGGGTTGTGGTGTTCGCGCAGACGGGTCAGGGCACGACACCAAACAGCGAACCCCCGATTTTTGTAACAAATCGGTTGTTGGCACGCAGCGTCAATTTTGGCAACGCTTTGGAAGCCCCAGGTGAGGGCGCTTGGGGCATCACCTTGAACGAAAATTATTTTGAACTGGTCAAAAAAGCTGGTTTTACGGCAATTCGACTGCCAGCCAATTACAATACCCACAGCGATCAAAAAGCGCCGTACAAAGTCCAGCGCGAATTTATGTTGCGGATTGACTGGGCAATAAAAAACGCCAAAAAGCGTGGTTTGGCAATTGTGATTGATTTGCATAATTATGAGGACTTTTGCACCAAACCCCAACAGAATTTGGAGCGTTGGCTTGGCATCTGGCGGCAAATTGCGACCCGTTACGCCAATCAACCCGACAGCGTTATTTTCGAGCCGTTTAACGAACCGCACGATAAACTCGAGCCTCTCTGGAACGATTATTTTGCAGGGGTTTTGGCTGTTATTCGTGAGACCAACCCAACCCGGGCTGTGGTCATGGATGGTAACGGTTGGAGCAATTCTGAGCGCATGACCGAATTGCAAATCCCAAACGATCCTAACCTTATTTTGACCTTTCACAATTATACGCCGTTTCAGTTCACGCATCAGGGGGCGGAATGGTGGGCTGATGGCGCAAAATACTTGGGTACAAAATGGAATAACACACCTGCCGAGCAAGCGGTGGTAACTGATTACATCGAGAAAGCCGAAAAAATTGCGTTGGCGGCAAACTTGCCCCTGTACATGGGTGAATTTGGCGCGTACCGCAAAGCCGATATCGCCTCGAGAATCCGCTGGACGACCTTCACCCGTCAAACTGCCGAGCGCAAAGGCATTTCTTGGGGTTACTGGGAATTCGCTTCGGGTTTTGGAATTTACGATCCGCTGATGAAAGAGTGGCGCAAAGATTTACTCAATGCGGTCATTGGGAAATAAGTTCTGAAGTCTGGTTTAAACTTTCAATCTCGAGACACTTGAACGACAGCTTTCTCGAAGTTCAAAATCTTTTCGCATCAACAAAACCAAAATCGATTTCGTCAAAGGACAACCATGATTAACCGCAATGATTTCCCAAAAAACTTTGTCTGGGGCGCTGCCACCTCGAGCTTCCAGATTGAAGGCGCAACCACCACCGACGGGCGCGGTCCAAGCATCTGGGATACTTTTGCTGCCACGCCAGGAAAGACCCGCAACGGTGACACCGGCGAACCTGGCTGTGACCATTACAACCGCTACAACTCTGACCTCGACCTGATGAAAGAAATGAATCTCGAGGCGTACCGTTTTTCGACCGCCTGGTCGCGGGTGCTGCCGACGGGACGCGGGCAGGTCAACGAAAAAGGCATGGGCTTTTACGAACGCCTGGTTGACGGTCTGCTGACGCGTGGCATCACACCCTGGCTCACCTTGTACCACTGGGATTTACCGCAAGCCCTGGAAGATTTGGGCGGTTGGACGGCTCGAGATACGGTTCATGCCTTTGAAGAGTACACGTACCTCATGTCTGAACGTCTCGGCGACCGGGTCAAGCACTGGATTACCCACAATGAACCCTGGTGTCAGGCCTTTCTCGGTTACCAAACCGGCCTCTTTGCGCCCGGACATCGCAATCGCAAGGAGGCCTTGACCTGTGCTCATCACTTGCTGGTCTCCCACGGGCTCGCCGTGCAGG
>JANLWR010000264.1:0-5848 GCA_031364625.1 Deinococcales bacterium
GGCGCAGTCGGGACGATCAGCAAATCGGCTTTCTGGCTGAACTCGTCGAGTGTTTTGGCTTTGGGTTGCGCCCGCGTGTCCACAATCACGTAATCAAACTTTTTGGGTTTGGCATCCTCGGGCAGACAGACCGTAAAACCAAGTCCAGAGCCTCGAGCCGCCCAGGTTAGAGCACCACCCGCAGGGTCGGCGTCGATCAATAAGGTTTTTCCTCGAGCCGATAAAAAGGCTGCCAAATGAATGGCGGTGGTGGTTTTCCCCACGCCACCTTTGAGCGATGTGATGACAAAACGAACGGGCAAGAAAAACTCCTTTGATGGTTTGATTCTAACGGGTTTGAGTTTGGAATGCGTAGATCGTAACTCGAGTCATGCACCATCCAGATACTCGTTTGAGTTGATTGCCCTCAACTCAGTTTGGTCATGATTTCGCGCACCACAGCCCAATCCACCTGTCGTAACGTGCCAACGCGCAACAACAACTCAAGCCGCATTTTGAACATCAATTCAACGTCAAAGTCTGACTTCCAACGCAGCAACGCCAAATCGAGTGCGGGTTGCTCGAGCCGAGAGCATTCAAATTCCAGGCTGCTCCAACCCGCGCCGGTCCAGTCGATCAAACCCGCGTAACAACCCTCAAACTCGAGCACGTTGTCTTGCCAGGCGTCACCGTGAATGAACAAATGTTGGGTGATGGGGTGTTTGGCAATCAAGATTGACTCGAGTTTTTTGCGCTCGACACCAGACCAAGCCGCCAGGTTTTGGGTGCGTTCAATCCAAACCTCGTGCGAAACCCATTCTTCAGACAGGTTCTCGGGTGCAACCTCGAGTGGGTTGGCATGAAGTTTCTCGAGGTCATTTAAAAGTGATTGCCAAAGAATTTTAGGGCTGGTGTTGCGGTTGCTGCGAACCCCAGGAAGGCGTTTCCAGATCGAATAATCTTGCCCAAAAGCCACGCAGGCGGCGGTTGTCACCCCAAGCTTCAGCGCTGCTTTGGCAAGTCGCGCCTCCCGCGCATGGTCGGCAAAAACGGTGTTCCTCGAGATTCGCAGCACGTAATCTTCGCTCATGAAGACATGATTGTCGTAACCCGCGCCGGCTGGTTCAAACGTTTTGAATTTCAGCTTGTGGCGCTCAAAAATGTCTTCTGGAGTCAAAGCGTCGGTTGCGATGTTTCACCTTCCACCCAGCGTTCGCCCGACTCGGCGACCTCGAGTTTCCAGACGGGCAATCTGGACTTTGCCTCGTCCACCAACCACGGCACGGCATCCAAACACGCCCGGCGGTGGGCGCTGCCCGCGCCAACAAAAATACTGATTTTGCCAGGTAACACAATGCCAGTGCGGTGTGCAAGCACCACCGCGCCCAAATCCCATTTTGCCCTGGCTTCCAGCGCCAAATCGCGCATCACGTTTTGGCAAAGTGCTGGATAAGCCTCGTACTCGAGCCTTAAAATATCAAGGTTTTTGTTGGGCGTGCGGGTGCTACCCGTGAACATGGCTTGTCCGCCCCAGCCCGGTCGAATCAATTTGGCGTGAAGATCAGCTATCGGCAGTGTTTCGCCAGTGACCAGAAAGAAATCTGATTCGGGTTCGCCGCCAGCCACGGGCGGAATAAATGCCAGCGTATCTCCAGGGTTCAAAACCACATCTGGTGTGGCGTACTCGTCATTGACCGCCACCATCGAGCCAGCCAACTCGAGGTTGAATTTCAGTTCGACAAGCCGCGCCGCCTCGCGCACGGTTGCCTCGTTTGACAACTCAAAAATGGTTTCAGAAATTCCAGTTGCCCGCTTGTGGCTGGCAAAGAAAAGCAATTTCACGTTCATGCGGTCATTTTAACCACTTGTGCCTGGGAAGCATGAAATTCTGCCCTGTTTAAATCGTGCCATGTAAAACCAAAGTCGTTTTCGACCAGCCCTAAAATCTCAGCTCGGTACACTAGAGACGTGTTGTCTAGCCTCAAACCCGATTACTCACGGATACCGATTTTATCGGGACGGGTTCGAGGCGCTTATCTTCCAGCCTTCCTCGAGTTCATGGGCGCCACCGCCCACACGGGCACGCTCGAGGTTGAAGGACCAAACCAAGTGAGGGCGTTGGTGGTCGTGATCAGTGGCAATGTTAAGTTTGCCGAAACCGAAACTGAAGACGGCAGTATTAGCATCGGCACTGAGGCACTGCGGGCAATGCTGCGCTGGCGTTACGCCTTTTGCAACGTTTACGACGGGTATCTCGAGGTTGCCCCTAATATTAACGGTTCGATTATTGGCGTGCTGATCGAAGCCGCACGGCTCGAGGATGAAGCCAGCCGCGAGCGCAGCTTGCCACAAAGTGCCAGAATTCGGGTGCGGAATAACGTTGCGGCTTATGAATCGCTCGGCGCTCCTGAAATGATGCTCCTCTCCAAAGCCCGCACCGGAATTACCGTCGGTGACTTGCGCAAAGCCTTGCCGGGAATGCCAGTTGACAGCGCGATACTCGAGCTTCACAGCCAAGGCATTCTCGAGGTTGAAGGTCTTAAAGCCCCCATGTCCTTAAACGCCACTGCCGAATTTCGGGCGCTGTTGGTGATGGTCGTGCCACGCCAAGCTCCCAAACGTCCGATGGGACGCAACGCGCCAAGGTCTTCAAGTCAAATCACGACCTTACACAAAACCGTGTTTGATCTGGTGAATGGCGAACGCAGCGCCGAAAACATTCGCAACGAATTGCGGCTCTCACCAGGTACAATGCGTGATATCTTACAAGCTTTGCGGAGTGCATCATGGATCGAATACTAAAAATCTCCTGTTTAAGTTTGACAGATCTACCGTCAAACTTAAACCGACTAAAAGGAGTAAGGATAACGTATCTCACGCGGAATTCTGGAGTTCTGCGGTTTTTGGCAGAACGGAAGAATGGAGTCGAGAGATACTTAAAAATCTTGTTGTGCTGTCTTGTGTTCGGCATTGCTCGAGCCGAGCTTAACGGTGCGGCGCTCGAGTCGTATCTCCAAGCCCAACGTTTGTACTCCGAAGCCATCGCTGGCAGCGTGGGCAGCTCAATTTCAAACTTAAAACTCGAGGTCTGGTTCAAAGTCATCGATGCAGCTTCAAGCGCCGTGACGCTCGCGCCCAAAGAACCCGAACCGTCGCTCTTGCGGGCGCAGGTGTTCACCAGAATTCAACTCTGGCAAAAAGCCGACGCTGCCTGGAGAGCCTATTTTGCCCTGACCGAAGGCTCGAGCGCTTCCAGAGCATTGATGGCGAACGTTCAATTTGAGCTTGCCTTGAAAGCCCGAGAAGCAAAAAAACTGAATGAGGCGGTTGCTTACCTCGAGCAAGCCGTTTTTTACAACCCGCAAAAACAAAAAGCCTGGTCGCTCTTAGGACGCTCGAGTTACGAGGCGGGCAGGTTCGCCCTCGCAAGTGAAGCCTGCCTACGGGCGCTCGAGTTAAACCCGAACGACCAAACCGCAATTTATTACCTCAAACTTGCCAGAGCCAAACCCTAAGACAAATCCTCGAGCTTAAACTCGAGGATTTGCGTGTGAGCAGCAGGTTTTCGGGAGGTTAAGTCAACAAGGGACGCTCACGGAATCCGGTATTGCTAGCAGTATTGTGCGCCCAAAAAATCGGTTTGGGTGTGACAAATGCACACTGAAGTAATGCCCTCGTTTGAACCTCGAGAAAGCCGCAATATTGGGTTACAATTTGCAACCATGACTGAGCGCAAAACAGTGACCATTCACACCGACGGCTCGTGCCTGGGCAACCCAGGACCGGGCGGCTGGGCAGCCATTCTCGAATTTAAAGGCAAAACCCTGGAAGTCAGCGGCGGCGAACTGGAATCCACCAACAACCGCATGGAACTGATGGCAGCCATTGGTGCACTCGAGGCGCTCAAAGAGCCGTGTGCGGTCATTGTCGTGACCGACAGCAAATATGTTCAACAAGCTTTTGAAAAAAACTGGTTGAAAGGTTGGCAAAAAAACGGCTGGCTTACCGCCAGCAAACAACCCGTCAAAAACCGTGAACTCTGGGAGCGCCTTCTGGCACTGACCCAAACCCACGATGTGAAATGGTCATGGACAAAAGGACACGTTGGTCACGCACTGAACGAACGCGCCGACTTTCTTGCCAATCAAGCTCGAGATTTGGTCATGGGCAAAAAAACCAGCAAAGTTTAGAGCTTCGAGTCGCCAGTTTTAAGTTTGTCGCTCGAGAGAACGACAAAACCAAAAATCAGATTTTCACCATCAACTCGAGAAATCATTGTCCTGGAGGGCGAACCTTGTGTTCGCCCCTACTTTGAAATATTTGTTATGCTTGCCCCATGTTTTTTGAAGGTTACGAACTGCGCGACATCACCAACCCAAACGAACTCGAGTTGCTCGAGGAAGTCCAGAAAGCCGCCTGGGGTTACGATGACCGCGAGGTCACGCCAGGGTCGTTGATGGTCGCCAGCGTGCATTCTGGCGGCATTGTGGTGGCAGCATTTCCCGTAAACTCGAGTACGCCCGTCGGTTTCGCCTTCGGCTTTCCTGCCGTTCGCGGCGGGCGCTTGCTGCACCATTCACACCTCCTGGCGATTGCGCCCGCGCACCGTGGCACGGGTTTAGCCCGGGAACTTAAACTTTTGCAACGCGCCAAAGCGCTCGAGAATGGCTTTGACCTGATGACTTGGACTTTTGATCCATTGATCTCGAGAAATGCGCGTTTAAACCTGGGCAAACTTGGCGCGAAAGCCGTCAGTTATCATAGCGACTGGTACGCCATTCGAGGCGGAATTTACGCGGGTTTGCCCGCAGACCGTTTCATGGTCGAATGGGATTTGCGCCGCGAATCGTCTGAGCATCCCCTCACCCGAGCCAAAGGCGAACTTGCGCTAGAAGCCGTGAACGGCAATGTTAACCTTGGTGTCAACCCAAGCAAACTCGAGCTGAACAGCGCGTCCATTCTGGTCGAAGTTCCCAGGGACATCGAAGCCTTGAAGCGCGATCACTTGGATGTGGCTCGAGCCTGGCGTTTGGCGCACCGTGAGGTGTTCACCGCCTATTTTGCCAAAGGATACGTTGCCACCGACCTTGCCAGCGATGAAAACCGCACCTTTTACGTGCTCGAGAAAACTTGAGGGAACGATTTATGTACTCGCACCGTATTTTAACTCGAGTGACGTAGATTCAAAACTCGAGAGGAAACGAACATGAACGAAGAAAATTTTAAAGCCAAAGCCGCCAAAATCAGCAGTGATGACGCGAAAAAAGTGATCGACAGCGCCCAAATGATTTTCGGCAAAATACTGGGTTCAGACATTCTCAAAGACTTGATCAGCGACGTGACCGCGTTGGTCGAAATGATCCGCGATGTTGTGACCGGTAAGTACACCGCCGCACCTTGGGCAACCATTTCGGCAGCCGTGTTCGCTCTGCTTTACCTGCTCAGTCCATTTGACATCATCCCCGACATTATTCCAGTCCTGGGCTTGACCGACGATGCCGCCGTGATCGCATTGTGCTTGCGACTGACCCGCAACGACCTGGACAAATACCGCGTTTGGAAGCTCGAGCAACAAAGCGATAAAGACACCAAAACGGTCAATGCCGAATCGAAACCAAGCTAAATCCAATGTGAATTTTGTAGGGGCGCTGCGACCATGCCCGTAAGGTGCATTTTATGGTCAAGAAGCTTGCTGCGCCCTCAGAAGCAGCGCCCCTACGTCGTAATTGTTTACAGCGTCTCGAGCGCGTCTGTGACTGAAAGATTCAAGGCTTCGCCCACGCCTTTGTACGTTAATTTCCCGTTGCGGGTGTTTAAACCCTTCAGCAATGCCGCATCGTGTTTTAAAGCCTCAATGCCGTGATCTGCC
>JANLWR010000272.1:0-15284 GCA_031364625.1 Deinococcales bacterium
TTCACCCTTTTCGGCTCGAGTGACCTTGCCGTTAAGTTCGCCTCTGAAAAGTTCGCTGCCGTTCACACCGTACAAAATAATGTAGTGTCTGGCGTTGGCAAGGTTGAGCACGTCACGCCTGAACGTGTTCTGTTGTTCTGCGCTACAGGCGGTAAAAACGATTGCCGCTACGATTGCCAATCCCCAGTATTTCAAGTGCTTCATGGTTTTCCTCCTCAAGGCTCGAGCGTTTGGCTCGAGGTGCATGGTTCTACTCTAACGCTCTTTACGAGACGAGCATGAATTTCGTTCCCAGGGTTAAGCTTATTTATGTCTGAAAATTCTAAACCCGAGGATGCCAAAGCCACCCCGCCTGCACCCGCAACACCTGCACCCATAACGGATAACATCAGCACCAGCAAGCATTCTGTGCGGATTGGTGGGCAAGAAATCAAGTACACCGTCACGACTGGAACGATGGTCTTAAAAACTGAAACCACCGACCGCGAGACTGAGACCAAACCCGAGGCGGCTCGAGCCAGCGTATTTTTTACGGCGTACACCAAAAACGGTGTCAAAGACATCACCAAACGCCCAATCACTTTTTCGTTTAACGGTGGTCCTGGCAGCTCGAGCGTCTGGCTGCATTTGGGCGCTCTCGGTCCGCGCAAGGTGCGGATGGGCGATGTGGACGCGTTGTTGCCGCCGCCGTATGGTCTGGAGGACAATGAATTCTCGATTTTGGACCAGACCGATTTGGTGTTTATCGATCCAGTCAGCACGGGTTTCTCGAGGGCGAGCGAGGGTGTGAAAGCCAAGGATTTTCACGGTTTTCAAGCCGATATCGAATCGGTTGGGGATTTTATTCGCTTGTACACCAGCCGTCACCAGCGTTGGTTGTCGCCTAAATTCTTGGCGGGCGAGTCTTACGGCACGACCCGAGCGGCAGGTTTAAGTGGTTATTTGCAAGACCGTCACGGCTTGTACTTGAACGGTTTAATGTTGATCTCGAGCATTTTGGAGTTTTCGACGGCGGTTTTCGAGCCTGGGCATGACCTGCCCTACATTTTGTATGTACCAACCTACACGGCAACCGCTTGGTATCACCAAAAACTCGAGCCGAGCTTGCAAAAAGACCTTGCCAAAACCCTCAAGCTTGCCGAGGAATTCGCCTCTGGCGATTACGCCGCCGCACTCTTTAAAGGCTCGAGTTTGAGTGCCAAGGAACGTGCAGAAGTCTTAAAGCAACTCTCGAGATTTACAGGCATTTCTGAAACCTTTTTGGATCGTTGCAATTTAAGGCTCGAGATCATGCGGTTTTGCAAAGAATTGCTGCGCGACACTGGGCGCACCGTGGGACGGCTCGACAGCCGTTTTAAAGGCATTGACCGCGATTCGGCAGGACAGTATTTCGAGTTTGATCCGAGCCATGCCGCCATCACGGGCGCGTATTCTGCGGCGCTCAACCATTATGTGCGCAGTGAGCTTGGTTTTGAATCCGATTTGCCCTACAACATCCTGACTGGCGCGGTCAGACCCTGGTCGTACAAAGAATTCGAGAATCGTTTTGTCAATGTCAGTGAAACCATGCGCAAAGCCATGAGCAGCAACCCGAACCTAAAGGTAATTGTGGCAAACGGTTATTTTGATCTGGCAACCCCGTATTTTGCAACCGGTTACACGTTTAAACACCTTGCTCTAGACCCCAGCCTCGAGCCGAACATCCGCATGACCTTTTACCCGGCGGGTCACATGATGTACGTTCACGCACCAAGTTTGGCGCAACTCAAAACCGATTTAAGTGCTTTTATTCGTGACAGCCTGCAATAAAGTTGTATTGCCAGCTTAATTTTGCGTAAGCTAATTCACAGTCTAACGAACACTTATTTTGACTTGTGCTTGCTGCCCTCGAGGATTTCATGTTGCCCTGGTTGCGTTATATCTTGATTGCCGTTTTGCTGATTGTTCAACTCCTGACGCTTATTGGGGTGCTGGCATCATCTCGAGCCAACACCGAAGGCGTGCTGCGCGACCATGCGCGGGTGGTCATGCACCATCTGGTCGAAAGTGCCGCCGAGAACTCGTTGCGTTTTGTCCAACCCGCCGAACGCAGTGCGCAACTGACCTCTCGAATGCTGCGAGAGGGCGTGTTTGATCTGAATGACAACGCCAGACTCGAGCGTTATTTTTTGTCGCAACTCCAAAGCCAAGATCAGTTGAATGGCATGTACCTGGCAAAACCGAACGGCGAATTTTTGTTTGTCAAACGCGACGCAAATGGTTTTTTAACCAAAGACATTCGGGTCACGGGTGGGCGTGTGGTGCGCCTGACTTCCCGAGCCAGTAATTTAAAACAGATTGTCCAAAAAACCGACCTGATGGACACTTACGACCCTCGAACCCGTCCGTGGTACAAGGGTGTGCTTCAAGCCAAACAACAAATTTGGACTGGACCTTATGTGTTTTTCACCTCCAAAAAACCTGGCGTCACCTCGGCAGCACCAGTTTTGAGTGCCGATGGCAAGCTTTTGGGCGTGGTCGGGGTCGATGTTGAGATCACCAAACTTTCAGAGTTTATTGAACGCATCCCGATCAGCGAACACGGTCAGGCATTCATCATGGACGAAAATGGCATGGCGGTATCGTTCCCAAAATTGGCACAGCTTTTACTCGAGGAATCCAAAAAAACCGATCAACCAGCGCTGCCCAAAGTTGAAAGCATCGGCAATGATGCGGTTCAAGCATTGATTGGACGCTCGAATCTGGCACGATTGAACAGCAACCGCAATTTTTTCGAGTTCAAAGTCGGCAGTACCCTCGAGTACGGAATGCTCAGCCCGTTCTCGATAGGCGCCGGCACAAAATGGCTTATTGGTTTGCACGCCCCAGTCAGCGATTTTACGGGCGAAATCAACGCTCGAGCCAACCGTTACATCTGGCAGGTGGTGGGCATCAGTTTGCTGACTTGGTTGCTGGCGATTCCATTGGCGTTCAGGATCACCAAACCGCTCTCAACCCTGATGCGACAAGCCAGCGTCGATTCGTTAACGGGCTTACTGAACCGCAGCGAATTTATCAAACGGGCGAACGCTCAAATGTTAAGCTCGAGAAAAAATCAGCAGCCCGTCACCGTCGCGCTGCTCGATTTGGATGGTTTTAAAGGCGTCAATGACTTCTGGGGGCATAAAGCGGGCGATGAGGTGCTGACCATCGCCGCGCAGCGCATCAGCAATTCGTTGCGTGCCAGCGATTTGATCGGACGTTTGGGCGGCGACGAATTTGTCATTTTATTACCGGGCATCAGTCCCAAAGAAGCCAGAGGTTTTCTCGAGCGGGTACGGGCAGCCATTTACAACACCCCGATTGTCTCGAGCGCCGGCGAGCATCAGTTGGGGGCAACCATCGGCGTGGCATTTGTTGAGGGTGAAACCAGCGTCGAAGCCGTGATTGCCAAAGCCGACACGATGCTTTTATCGGGCAAAAGCGCAGGCAAGAATCAAATCAGAACTGTTGCGCCTTAAATCTCGAGTACACTAAAACCGTGTTTCTGAAAACCCCGTGGTTATTTCCGCTGTTAACCTTGCTGCTTGGCGCGTTTCTTGCTTGGGTTTTGCTCGCGCCTCGCGCCTCCAGCCCGAGTGGCAATCCGTCCATCGTCAATCCTCAAATTAAACCCAGCCCGAACTCAAATCAGAACTCAGATGCACCAAAATTCCTGCTGATTCGCGGTGCGTTCGTGATTGTCGGCAAGCAACCCGACGGCGACAGTCTGCGGTTTATTGCTGACGATACCAAGTTGTTTGGTCAACTCAAAAACAACTCGCGGATTCGACTTTCCAAAGACAACTCGGTGCAATTAAGGTTTGAAGCCATCGACGCGCCAGAACTGCATTATTTGGGAGCCGCTCAACCGCTGGGCAGCGAATCTCGAGATGCCTTATTAAAACTGATGGGCTTTAAAGACCCGCAATTTAGAAACGACGGGGCAACCGTCACCTCTGCCAGTGTTCAAACCGTGCGGGGCGCTATTCTTTCCAACGCTGGTGAGGTCAATGGTCGCCCGATCAGTTATGTGCTGCTCGAGAACGATGCCAGAGGCTTGACAGACGGAACACAGGTGGGCGTGACGAACGCTATTTTACAAAAAACCCTCAACGCCAAACAACTTTTAAATGGCATGGCGTACCTGACCGTCTACTCGAGCACCCCCAAAGTACACCAAAGCTTTTTACGCGCACTGACCTTAGAAGCTCGAGCCTCGAGATTGGGCGTTTGGGCGCGTGATGCCAGCGCCAATTTTAAACTTGTGAATAAAGATTCGGTGAATGAGCGCGGCGCGTTGATTCTGCCTAAATTGTTCAGACGCGCCATCAGTTATCTGAATGCCAAAGCCAAAAATCCGAGCCTGGGTTCGATCAAGGACTGGATGATTTCCACCCAAACCACGGGCGTTCCAGAAGACGATCTGGTCAGAACCAACCTTCAAACCGTGCGCCTCTCGAACTTATTAAAGGTTGCTGGCAATCAAGTGAAATTTGCGGTTGATACCACTGAGCTTGTCTTTGTTGAAAAGTAAATTTGGTTTCCCTTACAGCGCCTTGCATATCCGTTGACGCAATTCTTGACCATAAAACGCACCTGACGGGCATGGTCGCTTCTTGCTCTCACTTCTATGCAAGGCGCTGTTTGTTGCCACTCCCGTTGGTCGCCAATGTTCGACGCTTCTTGACCCTAAAAATGCACCTCTCTTGATCCCAAGACGCACCTGACGGGCGGGATCGCTGACGGGCTTGGGTCGCTTCTTGATTCCAAGACGCACCTTCGGGCGGAATCGCTTCGCGTCAAACATTGTGCAAGGTACTTTAAGGAACCCACAACATCTGGACTGGCACAAAGCCTAAATCGCACTATACTGTTGTTATGCGTTTTGGTTTTATCCCACTTTTAATCATTGCAGCCGTTTCCTTGCTGCTGGCTTCACCCTTGCTCGCCCAAGCCAACGGTGTCGGAACACCGCGTCTGGCAGCCCACCCCGAGGAAGGTTTCACCCGAATCGTGATGGACGCGCCCAGCAAACCCAGATGGCTTTTGAACGTTTCTGGGCGCACCCTCATCCTGCACTTAAAACCCGCCACCGCCACCGAAGTCTCAGGCTCGAGTGACACGAGTGAGGTGGCGACCTGGAAGCTCGAGGCGGATGCGGGCAGCGCAAACCTGATTTTGAAAACCAGGTTCGATCTTGGGGTCAACAAAGGCTACCGTGTCTTTGCGCTCGATGCTGACAATGACAACCCGTACCGTGTGGTGATCGATATTGGTACGAAATTGGGACTTGGTGCGAAACTCGCCAGTGCAACCTCGAGTACCAGTGTTGTCAAAACCAAACCACCAACTGCCCGTCCTCCGACCCGCAAGTACACGGTGGTACTCGACCCTGGACACGGCGGCATTGATTCTGGCATGTCTGGTTACGTTGTCGAAAAGCGGGTCACGCTCGATGTTGGTTTAAAAGTCCGTGCATTGTTGCAAGCCGCAGGGGTCAATGTGGTCATGACCCGCACTGGCGATTACGCCATGCAAAAAACCCCAAGCATCCTCGAGAAACGCAAAGACTTGTCATGGCGGGCAAACATGGCTTCCATAGACCGCAACGTGTTTGTTTCGATTCATGTCAACGGAGGTGTTTCGAGCGCCCAGGGCATTGAAACCTACGTTTTTGGTGAACCCCTCGAGCAAAGTACCTTGGCACAAGCCGAACGCGAAAATGGTGGCGGCAGCATCGGACGCGAACTGACCCGCCAGACCCGCAATGCCGCCAGGGATCTTATCAACGACCAACTCGTGCAAGAAAACCTGAAATTCTCGAGAATCTTGGCGAAAGACGTGCAAGCCAATTTGCTGACTCAAACGGGTGCTCGCTCGAGGGGCGTGCATCCAAACTCGCTGTGGGTGATTCGCTTTGCCAGAATCCCAGCCATTCTGACCGAGATTGGTTTTGGCACGCACCCAACCGAAGGTCGTAACCTTGGCACGCAACGATACTCGCAAAAAGTTGCAAGGGGCATTGCGAACGGTATCCTGAAATTCTTGCGTTTGAAAAAATGAACTGGAAGCCCAGACCAGAGCCAGGCTCACTCAAAGCCTCCGAGGCTCTCGCCTACGCGATTCGGGCGCTGGCGGCTCGAGCTTTGACCAAACACGAACTGAGCCGAAAATTACGGCAACGCGGCGCGAGTGAAGAGGTCGCAAATCAGACGATCACAAAACTGATTGAACTCAAATTCTTATCCGATCAAGCGATAGCCGAATCTGCCGCCAGGGACACCACAAAAGGCAAATTCGCCATTCAACAAAAACTGGCGACTCGAGGGGTCAACCGCCATATTGTCGAAGATGCGCTGATCGAACGATCCGACGCCGATGAACTCGAGAATGCTTTTGCGCTGGTCGAAAAACAATCGTACAAATGGACTGGCGCTCGAGCTTTTGAGAAAGCTTACGGTTTTATGATGCGCCGTGGTTTCTCGAGCGGTGTGATACGCACAGCGCTTGAAGATTGGCGCAAGAACTTGCAACTCGAGGAAGCTGAGATTGAAGATTGATCTCGAATCATTCAAGCTTTTGCGTTATGCTTTTTACATATGAACCTCGAGCAACTTCGCGCTTTTAGCGTTCACAGGTCTTTATGGCGTGAGTGTCACCTCAAAACCGTCATCTCGAGGTTGGGTTTTGTCCAAGCCGACCCGATTCGCGCCCCCGCCAGGGCGCAAGATTTGATTTTGATGCAACGCGTTAAAGATTACAAAGCGGGCGACCTCGAGCAAAAATATTCAAAACTAAATGTTGAGGAAGATTTTTTTGTGAATTACGGCTTCATGCCCCGCGAAATCCAGCCTTTCATGCACCCGCGCACGTATGACCGAACCCTCAAAATCGAAACTGAAGCCCCAGGCTTGACCGATCTGGTACTCGAGTTTGTCCGTCAAAACGGTGCGACCCACCCCAAAGAACTGACCCAGGAATTTGGCAAGCAGCGCGTTGGAAATTACTGGGGCGGCGGTTCGCAAGCCACAACTCGAGCACTTGATGGTTTGCATTACCGAGGTTATTTGCGCGTGGCGAGGCGCGACAACGGCATCAAAGTTTACGAAGCCGCACCGCACATTCAAGCCTTCCTCGAGCAACCCTTGCCGAATCACGATATGGCGAGGGGTTTGATTGATTTGATTTTAAACGTTTATGCGCCCCTGCCAGAACAAACCTTGAATCAACTCGTCGCTTTTGCGGGTCATTTCGGCGCACCGCATTTAAAACTCGAGATCAGAAACGTCCTGAAGACTGTTAAAACCGAACTCGAGTCGGTCAAGATTGACGGACTGCGTTACTTCTGGTCTGGGACTGACTCGCTCGAGACCGACATCAAACCCGAAGTGCGCTTGCTTGCCCCGTTTGACCCTGTGGTCTGGGATAGACGGCGCTTTGAGCACCTGCACGGCTGGGAGTACCGCTTCGAGGCGTACACGCCAGCCGCCAAACGCAAACTTGGCTATTACGCGCTGCCGCTGCTCTGGCAAGACAAAATTATTGGTTGGGGAAATTTAAAAGTTGTGGCTGGCAAACTCGAGTCAGAGCTTGGATATGTTGCAGGGAAACCAAAATCCAAAGCCTTCAACCTTGCGCTCGAGACAGAACTAGAGCGAATGCAAGCGTTTTTGGGTGTTTAACTCGAGTTGCAAAGATCATAAAGGGGTTTTTGGCTTCGTAACCCGTGTCTCGAGCCAAGTTGTATGCTGGGGCATGGAAGATTTTGATTGGAAGAACATTAAACTCGATTTAAACGACGCCATCGCCACTTTGACGATCAGTCGTCCCAAGTCCCTCAATGCCCTCAACAACGACACCCTGCGCGAAATTGCCGAGGCGCTCGAGGTGGCACTCGAGCCGAGCGAAACCCAGATTTTAATCATCACTGGCGAGGGCGAAAAAGCCTTTGTCGCTGGGGCAGACATTTCCGAATTTACCAGCGTCGAAGATGCCTTTGGCGGGCGCGAGTTGTCACTGAACGGTCAGGACATCATGAACTCGGTGGCTGCCATGCCGATTCCAACCATCGCCGCCATCAACGGTTTTGCCCTTGGCGGCGGTTTGGAACTCGCGTTGGCTTGCGATTTGCGGGTCGCCTCGAGCGACGCCAAACTCGGTCTGCCCGAAGTTGGTCTGGGGCTTATTCCAGGCTTTGGCGGTACGCAACGCCTGCCGCGTTTGATTGGCGAAGGTCGCGCCCTCGATCTGATCCTGACAGCGCGTCATGTGACCGCCCAAGAAGCCCTCAGTATGGGTCTGGTCAACAGGGTGGCGGACAATGCGCTCGAGGAGGCGCTAAAGCTCGCAGAATTGATTCTCAAAAACGGTCCTGTCGCCATCGGGCTTGCCAAAGAAGCCGTGCGTCGCGGTTTGGGCGTGACCCTCGATCAAGGTCTGGAAGTCGAAGCCGATCTGTTCGGCATGGTCTCCACCACCAAAGACATGAAAGAGGGCGCAAAAGCCTTCCTCGAGAAGCGCAAACCCGACTTCCGTGGCGAGTAGGGGCGCTGCTTGCTGCGCCCTTTTGCTACGAAATTGATTGAGAGCCGCTCGAGCTTTAAGGCTTTGTAAATTTTATCAATTGCGTGGTGATGCTCGAGGCAACGCTTTTAACCAAGCCAATATTTTTGACAAACCACGAGGTTGTCGTGATCGTGTTTTTCATGGGTGTGCTCTTTCCACCGACGCTCATCTGCATATCTTGCACAATGGTTTGGGTCACTTTTAAGGCGCTAAACGTACCGGCGGGAACTTTTACAGTTTCCTCTGCAGTAATTTTACTGCCGATGTTCATGGTGCCACTTTGAATCATGGCTTGTGCGCCCATGCTGACCGATATTTTGACCTTAAAAGAATTTGTCCAACTTGTGCCAACGACCCATTTGGCTGCGGCTGGAAAAGCAACGCCCTCACTCGAAAGGGTTTCGATTTTCATGTTGGCTGAAAGCCCCGTCATGCTGGGGTATTCACTTCGGGTCAGGCTGCCGTCGGTTTCGCATTTGATGGTGTTTTTGACTTTCAAAGTTCCAAAATTATTCTCGAGCACAAAGCTCGAGCCGTTGTTGCTCAGTACCTTGGTGGTGTTTTGCTGGTTTTTCAGGCTGCTTTGGTACTGCCAGGTGGTGTTGGCGGCGGACGGAAAGTAAGGGTGGTCGCAGGCTGCCCAGGCGCTCGAGCTGAGGGCTGCGATGGTGGCAATCAACAAAATTGGTTTCATGTCTTTACGGTAGCGTATTTTTCAGTATTTGGTCGCTCAAAGGTGAAATGTGTTGTTGGGCACGGCTAAAATTAAGTTTGTTGTGGTTTTTGAGCACTCGAGCGATGTTGGGAAAACCAGATATTTTCTCATTTGATCTCAGAAAATATCATCATCTTTATCGTTAAGGTATTGCTAAATAAAGCTTGGTTTAGAAAACTAGAGGTTCATGATGAAAACTAAATTTGCATGGCTCATTGCACTTTTACTGGGCGGAGTCAGTTGCTTTGCTACAATAAGTCCGATACTCGAATCCACCCCAGCGCTGATTGGTTTTGAGTACCCCAAAAGCCTGGAGAATTTCCCAAACCCCGAGCGAGGGTTCGCCTTTGAAAATGATGTCGCCTGGCCCACCCAAACTCCGTGGGCATTCTGCACCGACCCCACCAACGACTTCAGTAAATACAATTACATTGCCTGGAACGATCCCCTCAAACTCGAGTTCTTGCAACAGGAACGCGCTCAGGGGCGTTCGGTGGTGGTATCGCGTTATCATATTGCCGATTTCCGCAACCGAGATTTAACCTCAGCCTATCTCGAGTTTTTACAACACGATTTTGATACGGCGCGTCAGGCGGGCGTAAAATTGACGTTGCGTTTTGCTTACAATTACCCGAACGGCGGTCCAGACGCACCACTTTCAATTATTTTGCGGCACATCAAGCAACTCCAACCCATATTTCAAAAGAACATTGATGTGATTGCTTACCTTACGGCTGGTTTTGTCGGCTGCTGGGGCGAATGGCATCATTCATCGAACGGCTTGAACGGCGAGGGCACGCCGCTCGAGGGGCATACCACTGCCGCCGAAAAGCAAATCATTGATGGTTTGCTCGAGGCATTGCCGATTGATCGCATGGTTGTCATGCGGTTTCCACGTCAGAAATTTGAGTATTTTGGCAGCACCGATTTCCTGCCGATAGCACCGCTTACAGCAACCCAAGCCTTTAATGGTTCTAAACGCTCGAGAATCGGTCATGAAGAGGACTGTTTTGTGTGCAGCGAATCGCACGGCGGTTCGTACTTCAATCCTCGAAATGATTTGAGCGAAATTCCGCGTTTTCTCGAGCAAGAAAATTTGTTTGTGGTGCAAGAGGGCGAACCCGGCTCTCCAGAAACCATTGAACCAGGTGTGCCTGGAAATCCAAACAGTCCACTGGCAAGTTGTCAGACAGTTTTGCAAGAATTAAGCAGTAAATTCTGGAGCGTGATGGGATTGTTTGACATTGGATCGCCAACCTCGGTGATTGACCGCTGGAAGAAAGACGGTTGCCACGACGAGATTGCACGTCGTTTGGGCTACCGATACCGTCTGTTAAAAACCGAATTTCCACTCCAAGCCACTCGAGGCAAGACCTTAATCGGAAAATTAACCATGACCAACGATGGTTTTGCCAACATGTACAACTCGAGAATGCTCGAGTTGGTTTTGCGTGAACAGGTCACAGGTAAGGTCACGCGCTTGAAAATCTTTGATGATGCCCGACTCAAAATGCCGTTCCCAGGCACAACCAAAACCATTGACTTAAACCTGAATTTACCCGCCACCCTCGAGCCAGGAAAATACGATCTGCTGCTGGCGTTGCCCGACCCCATGCCAAGCCTTCATGACCGTCCCGAGTACGCGATTCAACTTGCCAACACCAATGTTTGGGAAGCCAAGACTGGTTTTAACAACCTGGGTCACAAGCTCGAGGTACAACCATGAAACCAGACTGGATGATGCTTGGCTTGCTGCTTTTGAGCTTATCAGCCTGTAACAGCCTGGCTCAGATTACGTCTGAACCCGCCAAAGCTTTGATCGAACTCGGTTGGGATGCCCCAACCCCAGATTATCTTCGCGCCAACATCAAAACCATGGAACAACGCCCGTTCGATGGTTTGATGGTCAACCTCAATGCCGGAAAAACCATTTTCAACAAAACCGCTTACACCGAAAGCGCATTCACCAAAGATCAGACTGACTTGGCGGCAACAAGCTTTGGTAAACTCAATCAAAACTTCATTACGATCTGGTCTGCCAGAGAAACTGGCTGGGATTGGTTTAATGACCAGGACTGGGCTGCCACCACAACCAACGCCCGTAACTTTGCCAAAACTGCCAAAGCTGGCAACTTCAAGGGGTTTTTCTTTGACCCAGAACCGTATGGCACAAACCCCTGGTCTTACAACACTCAACTTTACCCAAGTCAGAGCTTTGCCAGCGTCCAAGCCAAAGTACGACAACGCGGTGCGGCTTTTTTGAGCGCGATTCAAAACGAAATACCAAACGTCAAAATCATGACCCTTCTTGGCGTGACGTACATCAAAAAGCAAGCTTTGGATACGGGCAGCCTCGAGAAAGCCGACTGGACTTTACTGGTATCTTTTATTGACGGGATGCTTGATGTGATAAACCCGCAAGCACAATTGATTGATGGCAATGAGCCTTCGTACTATTACACCAACGCCAAAGATTTCAGTGATTTTCGTGCTCAAAAACAAACCACCCGAGAATACGTGTCGCTCGAGAACCGCACAAAATACGATCAGCAGGTCAAAATAGCCCATGCCGTATTTGCCGATTGGCTGCTGAACTTTTGGAAGTCACCACGCTTTTTTCCTTACTACTTTCAAAATGATCTCGAGCGTCAACAATTTATTGAGCACAACACGTATCAGGCTCTTCAAAACAGTGACCAGTACGTCTGGGTTTACAACGAGCGCATGGATTGGTGGGGCAGCAAAGGCAGTGGGGTTCAGTTGCCGATTGACCTCGAGAATTCGCTAAAACGCGCCACTCAAAAGATCAGTCAAAATCAAGAACTTGGCTTTGGCACAGAATTTGTGACGCAAACCGTGGCGCGTTATAACGCCAAAGTGCAGGTGTTTGGACGTATTGCGACAAAAGATGGTCAGGGTGTCGGCGGTGTCATGCTCGATGCGGGATTTGTGTTAAACGGTGAAGATACGGCATGTCCGAACTCACTTCCCGATGGGTATTATGGCTGTACTTTCCCAGCAAATTGGACTGGTACGATCACGCCCAAATTGCTGGGGTACACGTTTAATCCATCTGTTGTGACGTTAAAAAACTTGACCCAACAGATTGATGAACAAAATTTTGAGGCAACCAAAAAGTAACGCTCGAGTTTGCCAAACTCGAGCGTCATAAACCTTGAATTATTGGTTACTCGCCGCGAATGGCTTTGCCTAAATTCTCGAAAAAACCAGGTTTTTTATGCGAAATGTCTTCGTTGACTTCTTTCGCGTATTCCTCGAGCAGTTCTCGGGCGCGTTTGGAAAGTTTTTTTGGCACGCTGACTTCAAGCGTCACGATCAGATCGCCCTCGCCTCGGGCTTGCAGGCGTGGCATTCCCTTGCCGCGCAGCTTCACGGTGTCGCCAGGTTGTGCGCCAGCGTGTACCTCGAGGGTTTGATCGCCGTCCAAGGTTGGCACGGCGAACGTTCCGCCCAAAGTCGCTTGGGCAATGCCGATTGGCAGCACGTAATGCAGGTCGTCGCCTTCACGCTCGAGGTGGGCATGAGGCTCGAGTTCTAAGAAGACGTACAAATCGCCGGCGGGTCCGCCGTTGATGCCCTGGTTGCCCGCGCCAGAAACGCGCAATCGGTAGCCGCCGTCAATGCCTTTGGGCAGTGTGACCGTGACTTTTTCGGCTTTGATGGTGCGTCCGCGTCCGTGACAGACCGTGCACGGTTCGGGGTTGCTTTCGCCAGTGCCGTGACAGGTCGGGCAGGGCGCTGCGGTCATGAAGTTGCCCAGAATGGTGCGTTGCTGATGCCGCACCTGCCCTTGACCGCCGCAAGTTTGGCAGGTTTGCAAACCCTTGCCGCCCGGTTCGCTGCGAGCACCATTGCAGTGCGTGCAATGCTCGAGCTTATCGACTTCAACCAGCACATCTGCGCCAGAACGGGCTTGCTCGAGGTTGATTTTGGTTTCGACTTGCAAATCCTCGCCGCGCTGGGCGCGGTTGCGTCCGCCGCGTCCCCTGGCTTGCTGACCGAAAACGTCGCCGCCACCGAAGACGCTGTTGAACAGATCGAACAAATCGCCGCCCGCAAATCCGCCAGCGCCACCAAATGGACTGCCCGACGGCGCTTCAGAGCCGAACTGGTCAAAATGCGCCCGTTTTTCGGGGTCGGATAGCGTGGCGTAAGCCTGATTAATCTGTTTGAATTTTTCTTCGGCTTCTTTGTTGCCAGGGTTTTTGTCGGGGTGAAATTTTAACGCCAGCGCCCGGTACGCCCGTTTGATCTCGTCGGCGTCGGCACTTTTACCCACACCCAGTAATTCGTAATAGTCCATAGTGTTTTCTCTCCGCGCTCGAGGTCAACCTCGAAGCTCAATATATTATACAAGGACACTCAAGTTTAAAGAGTGGGTTTATATCACGGTTCGGGTTTCTCTGGGGTTCACAGCGCCGACAGCCTCGAGTAAGATGTTTGGGCATATTTGAAGGAGGATTTCAATGACACTCATGGCATCACGCAGCAAAGAATTGCTCGAGACTGAACTAAAATACGACTCTGGTGTTTACACCAAACACGAAATCGTGATTAGCAAGGGATTGGGCGCAAAGGTCTGGGATGTGGACGGCAACGAGTACATCGATTGCGTTGGCGGTTACGGCGTTGCCAACATCGGTCACAGCAACCCGAGCGTCACCAAAGCGATTCAACTTCAAGCCGAAAACCTGGTGATGCTGCCGCAAACTCTGCCCAACGACAAACGCGCCGAGTTTCTGGCAGAACTGACCTCGGTCACGCCGGACGGCTTGAAACGCGTGTTCCTCTGCAATTCTGGGACTGAAGCTGTCGAAGCCGCCATTAAATTTGCTCGAGTCGCCACCGGGCGCGAGAAGTTTATTGCCATGAAACGCGGCTTTTCGGGTCGCAGCTTGGGCGCGTTGGCGTTAACTTTTGAGCCAAAATACCGCGAGCCTTTCGGCAAGTTGGTTCACGAAACCACGTTTGTTACGTACAACGACCTCGAGTCGCTCGAGGCTGCCATTGACGGCGATACGGCGGCGGTTATCATGGAATCGGTGCAGGGCGAGGGCGGCGTGCGTCCTGGCAACGCTGAATTTATTCGCAAAGCTCGAGAGTTGTGCACCCAACACGGCGCATTGCTGATTCTGGACGAAATTCAAACGGGTTTTTGCCGCACGGGTAAAATGTTTGGTTTCCAAAACTTTTGTGACTCGAGTTGTGAAGGCAAAACCTCGTGTGCTTTGGCGGCTGGCTGCACGGTCAAACCCGACCTGATAACCCTTGCCAAAGCAATGGCGGGCGGCGTGCCGATTGGGGCGCTCGTCATGACCGACGCGGTGGCGAACGCCATGCCAAAAGGTGGTCACGGGACAACCTTCGGCGGCAATCCCCTTGCCATGGCGGCGGGTACAGCCGCGATTCGGTTTATGAAAGAAGCCAAGCTCTCGAGCCGCGCCTTTGAAAACGGCGAGTATTTCCGCAGTGAATTGCGCAAAATCAACTCGAGCAAAATCAAAGAAGTCCGAGGTTTGGGCTTGATGATCGGCATGGAACTCAAAGAGCACAGCGCACCCTACATTCACGCGCTCGAGCATGAGCATCATGTTCTGGCGTTGCAAGCCGGTCCAACCGTGATTCGTTACCTGCCACCGCTGGTCATCGAACGCGCCGACATTGACCGCGTGGTTGCCAAAACCGCCGAGGTGCTCGAGAAAATTGACGGCAAAAACGCAAAATAATTTCTAAAATCAGTATTTTTTGGGGCGCACTTGTGCGCCCTATTGCTTTTGTGCGACATCTGAACACGAGCCTCAAAATTCCTTTGCTAGACTTCCAAGAATGAAACCGGCTCATTTCATCCTCAGCCTTTTAGGCATTGGCATTGTGGCGACCACGCTCGGTTCTGGCGCTTTGGCACGCCCCATCTACAACGCGATCATGGAACACCAGTACGGCATTCGTGAAGACAAAGATG